>JANODQ010000322.1:0-3272 GCA_031412775.1 Pirellulaceae bacterium
CTGTCCGAGGCCAAAGCTCAAGAACTCAAAGAGCGACAGATTAAAAGGTTGCAAGAGAAAATTGTTCACAAGAACGAGGTCATTGCCGAGTTGATGGAGGAGAACGTCAAGGCAAAAAAAGCCAATGGGGACCTCTAGAAGGAGTGTGGGTCCCCCACGACACTCGCGACAAGATCGTCGACTACATGAAGTACTCGACCGAGCGATCGGAGCTCCCGTGTAAAACGCTGCTCAAGTGGGCCAAGTTGTCCACTGGCAAGTACCACACGTGGCTCAAACGCTACGGAAAAATCAACGCACATAACGGTAAGATCCCACGTGATTGGTGGCTTGAGGATTGGGAGAAACAAGCCATTCTCGACTTCCATGACAAACATCCGTTGGAAGGCTATCGAAGATTAACATTCATGATGCTCGATGACGACATTGTCGCTGTCAGCCCAAGTACAACTTATCGAGTTCTCAAGACCGCTGGTCGCTTGGATCGCAAGATCGTCATGCCCAGCAAGAAAGGTACAGGTTACAATCAACCAACAAAAGTCCATCAAGAATGGCATGTTGACGTCAGCTATATCAACGTTGGCGGAACGTTCTACTTCTTGATTTCGGTACTTGATGGATTTAGTCGATATATCGTTCATCAAGAACTTCGAGAGACGATGAAGGAGCTGGACATCGAGCTGGTGATCGCAAAGGGGACTGAAAAACATCCTGGTGTAAAGCCTCGAATCATCAGCGACAATGGCCCGCAATTCATCGCAAAGGACTTCAAAGAGTTTGTTCGTGAATACGGACTGACACATGTTCGGACAAGCCCTTACTATCCTCAAAGCAATGGCAAGATTGAACGTTGGCACGGCTCACTCAAGAGCGATTGCATTCGTCCAGGTTGCCCTGCCACCAAGGAAGAAGCCGAGAAGAGAATTGGGTCCTATGTTCACTATTACAACACCGTCCGTTTACACATCGCGATTGGTTACATCACACCAGCCGACTGCCTTGCAGGGTTAGGCGAAGTCATTGGCCAGGAACGCGATCGTAAGCTTGAATCAGCACGCAAGCTGCGTTAAGAAAAGCGAGTTGCTGTAAAAGAAGTTGCATAGTTCATTCTGAGCAACTACAACCAAAGAATCTTCACGAAGGATAGAGCTCAGTTTTGTTTTATACGGAGAGGTGCAACTCGAGCGTCGTGGAGTCCGAAGTCGGAATGGAAGGGAGTGGTCCCATAAAACGGACCACTCCCTTCCATTCCGACTTTGGCATTATGCGATAAACCTTCGCCGCACGATGCGGCGAAATCACCAAGCAGGATGCTTTCACACTACGTTAACCTAGCAGCGGTCAATTCAATTTGCCGGTGAACCAAGACATCACAAATAACTTTATCTAAAATAAACACCGTTTTTTATCAACTTTTTATGGGAAATTTCATTCTTGAGCGAGGCGTCGCAGAGTGATACATTAACGTTCACGTGATGTGTCGATTTGGTTTGATCGACACTGGAAAGTTGCTTGTTGAGCTTATCTCGGAGGCTTTGTCGTGCCAGACATTTCGAAGTTGAGTGCGTCTTTGGCTGTATTCTTGTTCTATGCAACCGTGAACGCTCAAGATAGCAACCCGTCGCTGCCTGCAGAGCCTCCAGTACCGGTTGATAAATCCGAAACAACGCAAGTAGCCGCAGTAGAACCCAGCCAAACCGCAGATGTAACCGGCGATACTGATGCCACCTGGGTCAATCGGACACGTCGTATTTTAGAAATTGGGGGCGATCTTCGCACGACAAGCGAGGAACGAACGAAAGCTTATATCGAGCTATCAGAACTCAAGCCGAAAGATAACGACGACATGCGCTTGAGCTTCGCTTTTCTTTTAGTTGCCATGTTCGAGAAACAGTATCCTCAAGCACAAGCCCGTGCGATGGAGATGCTAAAAAGTGATTCGTATTATGTCCCTGCGAGAGTTGCGAATGCGAGATTGCTTCTCACCACAGATAAGAAGCTACCCGCGATCGCTGAGCTTGAATCGTTGGCTAAAGGACTTGGCTCGCCTTCGAAAATTGTCTCTCAAGATCAACTGATTGCAGCCGCGTCATTTTTAGGATTGGCAGTCGGATACCTAGAAGGCCCGGCAAAAGAATCAGTGAAACCGACAAACCTCAAAGCGTTGATCGCCATTGCAGAAAAGATTCCGACTCCACTTCTCGAAGTGTTTTCGCAATCACGTGCGGTAGTTGGCGAGGAGTATCAAGTGCTCATGGAAAAAGGTGAAGAAGCCTTGAAAGAGCTTCGCACTACATCTGTGCAAAAAGCAGACGAGCTGCGTGCCCAATTAGAAGCCTCCAAGGAACAAACTTTGAGAGAGGTCGAGGAAACGAAACAACGACTAGAGACGAATTTCGCTCAATCACAATCCGCATGGAATTCAGCATGGTCTCAAAGCCAAGCGATCTCTCGCGGCGTCAATTCTCTCCAGGCGCAGCAATCACAATTCATTACAAGCCTCTCGCTGCTTCGACCGCCGCGAATCGACGAGAACGGCAACATAGACCGCAACGATGAAAGACGCTTTCTCAATGAGAAACGAAGATTAGACAACGCCATATTTAATCTTGACACCCAAATCAATCAGCTCTCACTTCAATACGATCAAGTTCAAAGTATTGGAATAGCTGCTGAAAATCGAATGAATTCACTTCGAATGCAAGGTCAAAAATTGGGATTAAATTTAAGCTCGCAGAACGAATCATTCGCGAAAATGGATCGGATGATTCGTGGAAAAGAAGAAGCCGCAAAGAAAGCCGAGGCGAAAACATCTGCTGGAAAACTCCGCAAAGCTCGTTCCTTCAGTACCTATGACGACTTCAATTTTCATAAAGAGCAGTCGATGCTCCTGGAAACGCTACCCAAATCGTAATCGCATTATTTAAAACTTGGTTACTAATTGCAATTAATGCATTGGTTGCATCAATGCGTTTCGTTGTGCTTTCCTCAGACTACGAAAACAATTCTGTTACCGCTTGAGCCTTCACCAACTCTCGCGGTTGGTTCAGGTGGTTATAGACTATCGTCTCGGGGTCGATACCAAAGGCGTGGTAGATCGACGCTAACAACTGACCAGGATGAACAGGGTTATCGGTAGGTGCACTGGCTGTCTTGTCACTCTTGCCATGGACATAACCACGTTTGATTCCGGCCCCCGCAACCACCGCGGTATAACAGTACGGCCAGTGGTCACGCCCATCTGCTGAATTTCCGTTGCCGCTAGTGCTTAC
>JANODQ010000323.1:0-8523 GCA_031412775.1 Pirellulaceae bacterium
GTTGAATTGTGAAGTTGTTGATAGCTGCGAAGTAGTGACTTGTGAAGTGGTTCAAGTTTGTGAAACGGTTGTTGAGACTCCCATTGTTGAGATTTGCGAAACCATTGTTGAGCCTGCTTGTGCAGAAGTCATCGTTGAAGAACAAGCAATGTGTGGTCAAACCTGTGGTTGTGGCGGCGGAATGGGTGGATTCGGCGGCGGTGGTAGCGGGGGCGGAGGCTTCGGTGGCGGTGGAGGCTTGGGAGGTAGTGGGATTCTTGGGATTGCTGCTCTCGCGGGTGTTGCAGCAGCAATCGCCAGCAGCGATGACAATAACAATGGCGGGTTTGTTGTGAACCAGCCACCGGTTATCGTAAGCCCGATTAACTAGTTTGTTCGATTAGAAAACTTATTACATTCGGAGGGCTGGTCTATCGACCAGCCTTTTTCTATGGCGTTTGATGGCAGTGCAATTGGAAAGCTCGTCGAAACACAAACCCTCGACGGATTACGCCTTCATGGTTTTTATCAGCAGTCGCCAATATCACTTGATAAGCCCCTAAGCAGTCGCGAGTGCTGGTTAATAGTCCATGGGGTTGCAGGCAATTTCTACAATTCTTCGCTTCTGTCGTCGGTTTCGGCCAGTCTCCTAAGCATTGGTGCAGATGTCCTCCGCATCAACACTCGCGGTCGCGATGCGATTGCATACTTTGCTGTAGGGGCAGCTTATTCTCGTTGCGGTGCGGCCTATGAAATGATTTGCGATGGAGCGGTCGATATTACTGCGTGGTTCGATGCTGTCCAGCGACAAGGTTACGAAAAAATCAATCTACTTGGGCATAGCTTGGGAGCGGTAAAGTCGCTGCTTTATGCTTTTCAACACGATACTGAGTCCGCCCCGGCGAGCGGTTATCAAAAGCTTTCGCGGCTTATATTGCTGTCGCCACCTCGGCTCCAATCCAACACGCTCAAGGATGATGTGAAGTATGCGTCCGCTTATGCGGCAAATCTGGCCGAGGCACAACAACACTGCGACGCGGGAAAGTCGGAAGCGCTTTTTACCATTCGCTATCCACAACCGATGATCGTGAGTGCTGGGACCTATATCGATAAATATGGACCGGCCAGTCACTACGACTACCATTCGTTTCTCGGGCGAAATACCTGCCCGACACTTTGGGCTTTTGGAGAACACGAAGTTCGAGGCCCTAGGTCCAGCTTTCGTGATGCAGACAAAGCTCTGATTGAAGCTTGGAAGTCCTTGGGAACCAAATCCCAATCCCTGAAAATCATTCCCGATGGTGATCACGCTTACACCGGCGTCCGAGATTTATTGTGTCATTCGGTGATTGATTGGACTCAAGCCACGGTTTGACAACTTTGATATACTAGGGACTGCACAGCGAATGCTTTGCTCGATCCCATGTCGTGTCGGTAATTAACCGACGCGTCCCCACCTTGAATTTTTTTCTATCTACGCAGGTTCTGCACATGAGCACAGTTGAATCCTCCTTGAATGTTTCCAGCAACGCCGACCTGGCCGCTCAAGTCACGAACGCAAAAGCGGTTCTCGACAGCCACACTTACGAAACGGTTCAGTGGCACTTTCATGAGTCGACAGGATCACCTTTTTGGTTACAGAAGAAGAAGGAGCTGAAGTTTGATCCGCTGTCCGAAGTGAAATGCTTCGAGGACATTAAGAAGTTTCCTCTGTTCGAGGACGACTGGTTGCGTGGCGGTCCGGTAAATCGTTGGATTCCTGCTGGTATGGCCGGCAAACCAACGTACGTCTTCGAGACTGGCGGCACGACTGGTATTCCCAAGAGTCGGGTAGTAGTTGATGACTTCAGAATCGACTACGAACTGTTCAGTCATACGCTTCCAGACGAATTTTTTCCCAAGGGATCGAATTGGTTAATGCTCGGTCCGTCAGGTCCGCGCAGATTGCGATTAGCTGTAGAGCATCTGTGCCAGTATCGAGGCGGTATCAGTTTCTGTATCGACTTGGATCCGCGCTGGGTTATCAAGCTAATCAAAAAAGGTTGGATGGAGCATCTTGAAGAGTACAAGAAGCACTGTATCGATCAAGCCATCACCATTCTTACTGCTGGGCACGACATCAAGTGCATATTTACGACCCCAAAACTCTTAGAGTCGCTTGCCTACGGTTTGGCAGAGAGAGGAACGAGCATACAAGAAATCGGTATCACCGGCATATTCTCTGGCGGAACAGAATTCACTCCACAGTGGACCAGATTCTGCGTCGAGGAATTGCTCGGTGGGCCCTCCGACGAAGGAGGTGTTTTCATGACGCCAACCTACGGCAATACACTGATGGGGTTGGCTTGTTCGCGTCCGATTGGAGCACATGACGACTACACGATCGCTTATTATGCACCGCAACCGCGAGCAGTTGTTGAAGTTGTAGACTTCGATGATCACAAGCAAGTTGTAGGCTTCGGGAAAACCGGTCGTGCCAAGCTTTACACAATGACCAAAGAGTTCTTTGTCCCGGGCTTCCTTGAGCGAGATGAAGGAGAGCGTGAGCAACCCTTCGCAAAGTACCCTTGGGATGGAATCAGCGGAGTAAGACCGTTTCATGGTATTCCAGGTGGCACCACTGTCGGAGTTTATTAACTCCCGAAAGCATTTGGCTGACCCTGAGCCGATGGCGCTAGCCACGGGTTTCGACTTTCAGACAATTAGACCTAGTAGCACTAAAAATCAGCGTTTACCGCTCAGGAAAATCCTTTTTCACGACCCCACGTTAGCACGCAGTAAGACGCCGTTACTGCAAGCCGCAATTAAAGCTTGAAGCAACATTCGCACAACAAAAACATTTACCAGTATCCAAGTTTGCAGGAGATAATTCCAAGTGATTACGCTAAGTCCACTCCGTTGGGGTAAGCCCTACAAGTCGCTCGAATTTCAAGATGTGATCCATTTCGAAACGGGAGCTCCCATTGCGAAGATCGGCCAAGTCAACGGTGGCATGGTTCAAATGGATATTCGTAAAGCACCGCAAGCTCGTGCGGCTCTCAAGCGACTAAGTTCTGCCGAGATAATGGAGAAGGTAGCCAAGGCGGCCCAACTATTTGAAACGGCAACTCTCAGTGTCGGCGACGGCCAGCAATCGGTAGATGACTTCGTTCATCAACAATCGGCCAGTACGGGTCTTCCCGAGCACATGTGTCGTGGGAACATGATGAAGAACGCTTTTGTTCTTCATAATATGCCGAAGATCCTAGACTGCTTAACCCGTGGGTTAGACTTAGATATATTCTCACAAGGTTACGGCGAAGAAGGGCGTGGCGTTACGGTCTCTTTCCAATGCCAGTCACCGATTCTTGGAGCCGTTCTGCCGAACAACTCACCCGGAGTTCACACGCTGTGGCTTCCAGCAGTTGCTTTGCAAGTCGGGCTCGTTCTCAAGCCCGGCTCGCAGGAACCTTGGACACCGTATCGAATGATTGCCGCTTTCATCGAAGCTGGAATTCCGGCTGAGGCATTCTGTCTCTATCCCGGCTCGCACGATGTTGGATCAACCATTCTCGGTAAGTCGGCACGAGCCATGATTTTCGGTAGTGCTCAAACCGTGCAGCAATACGCGGGGAATCCACGAGTCCAAGCACACGGGCCAGGATGGTCTAAAATTTTGCTCGGTGATGATTGCGTAGATCAGTGGGAAGACTATTTGGACATGATGGTTGAAAGTGTCCTAAGCAATTCCGGTCGTAGTTGTATCAACTGCTCGGGCATTTGGGCGTCGCGTCATACGAAAGAGATCGCGGCCGCTATTGCTGAACGGATTGGCGGAATCGAGATAAAGCCACCATCAGATCCGACGGCGCAGCTCGCGGCATTTACGAACCCAGCCATGGCAACGGGTACCTGGTCCATGGTCCAGCAAGACTTTGCTGAATCAGGCGTTACCGACATGACTGCAGGGTACGGAACCCGATTGGTTGAGAACGAGCGATGTGCCTACTTGCGACCGGTAGTTGTTCATGCCGACGGCCCGACTCGAGCCGTTGCGATGAAGGAGTACATGTTCCCATTTGTATCGGTCGTTGAATGCCAACAAAAGCAGATGATAAGTGCCATTGGACCGACATTAGTTGGCACGGCTCTTACTGCGGATCCGGCTTGGATTGAAGAGCTTACCGACGCCGTTCACATCGACCGTTTAAACATTGGATCCATTCCCACAAGCAAACTGAATTGGCTGCAACCACATGAAGGTAATCTGATCGATTTTCTTTTTCGCTCAAGAGCCTACCAGATTGCTCCCGTTGCGGTTCGAGAAATGGCCACATCAGCTACGTAATGCTTGCCGAGCAGTTCGTTGAATTGTAAAGGATTACGCCGGCGAAACAATTGGCTGCGTGTTATCTCTGGGTGCGCAACGAACCTTCCGGCAGAAGGTACGTACTGCTTGCCGAGCAGTTCGTTGCGTAGGGCAAGACCTTGCGCAACTGATGGTCTTGCTATGGCCTGATCAGGTTTCTGCCTCCTCGCCAGATAGCTTGGTGAGCGTTATGCTTAAGCACTTAATTGAAAATACCTTAAGCACTTAATTGAAAATACAGAGTTATCTGCAGGAAGTTCCCCCAGCAAACATGCCCTCGCTCAACCTATCGTTTTTAGGACTGCTTGCTGTTTACAGCGTCACTATAGTCGCGGCGAGTCTTCTCGGCGGGTGGCTTCCAAAATTTATCCGTTTTACCCATACTCGGATGCAAACCCTGATCAGCCTCGTTGGGGGATTAATGCTTGGGATTGCGGTATTTCATTTGTTACCGCACGCAGTACACGAATTGGGGACTGCGCGGCTGGGTGAAGTTTCTTGGGCGATGATGACTGGTATGGTGATCATGTTTTTCATGCTGAGGTTCTTTCATTTTCATAACCATGACGAAGTAGATTTCAGCGACCAAAAAGACGGGACCGGAAAAGATCAACCCGCGCAGAAGTGTGACCATGATCATTCTCATGACCATGGTTCACATGCCCACCATCACGATCATTCGCATGCATCGGGATTAAGTTGGATAGGGGTCTTGGTTGGGCTCGGCTTTCACACGCTTTTGGACGGTGTTGCATTGGTTTCGACGATGCAAGTGGAAGCGAATCACTCACACGGACATTCGACTCTGCTGGGCTTCGGAGTTTTTCTTGCGATCTTACTTCACAAGCCGTTGGATGCGATGTCGATCACATCACTGATGCGAGCTCAGGAAGCATCAAGCGGGAAATGCGCATTGGTCAACATCCTGTTTTCTTCGATGGTTCCTGTCGGCGCGATGCTTGTTCTTCTCTTTGGCAGCTTGGGTGGCCCAATGTCGCAATCGATCGCAGGCTGGGGGCTCGCTTTTTCTGCTGGTGTCTTTTTATGTATTGCACTTTCGGATCTTTTACCCGAGATGGAGTTTCACTCGCACAATCGCATCAGACTTTCTGTTGTTCTGATCATCGGCATCGCAATCGCTTGGGCAATTGGGTTTTTAGAACCGGCTCACCTGCATGAAGGCTCAAGTCACGAGCAGCACTCGCACTCGCACTAATGCCGATTAAAGTGTTAGATCCTACGGAACCGGAGTTGCAAGCTTCAATAACAGGCCGTTTCATTGGCATTGAACACATACACAGAGAAACCCAAAGTGCTGCAATCGAGGGAGTTTTAATTGATTCCATCTCAAAGCAAATTCGTATGACTGCGAGTGTCTTCGATGTGCTTGTTCATACGCTTGGATGCTAACTCGCTTGACCCGCGGATAAGGGATGTCAGGATACCTTTGTGTGCCTTCTGGGCAGACTCTAGCCGACTCACATTGCCGTTGAAAGCGCGAAAAATTGCCTGAAAAGTCCGTTCGCAACTTCGTTCCATCAGGTTTATTAAATCTGAATTACCGTGAGCACGCACCAGCGCTAGGTGAAACTCAACATCCCATTTTACAAACTCAATAGAATCGCCGTCAGCAACGCATTGTTGCTGGTGCATCAAGTTCTCTTCTAATAATAAGCGAATGCTATTCGACAGATTGCCCGCCAGACAACCTGCAACCTGCGGTTCGATTATTAACCGTGCCTCGAGCGTGTCCGCGATATCTTTGGCGGTGAGTTGCTTCACCATGATTCCCTGTTGCGGTACGACAGCAAGATAGTTTTCCTGGCGTAATCGATTGATGGCATCACGAACCGGAGCCTTGCTCAGTTGTAGATGTTCGGCGAGTGACCTTTCGGACAAAAAGGTGTCACCAGTTAACCTGCCCGAGAGGATGTCACGTTTAATTTGCTCGTAGGCCGCGTCTTTTAAAAGTTTTCGGCCTTGCGAAGTGGTCGGCGGTTTGACGTTCATTACGGTTTCTCGATATCAATCGCGATAGGTAATTCGATCGCGATAGCCAAAGTGGACTTCGTTCATCATTGAATTGGGAATCAGTGAATGATTGTTGCACAGTTGTAACATGTTAGCTAACATGTTACAAACTGACAATTGCTCGCTGGTGGTTTAGTTTGCAACCATCGACATTTTGCCGGTAGTTTCGCGAGATCAACAAACATGTCGGCTGTCGAAAGTCCGGCATGTAGATTCGATTACCGCAACGATTCCAAGCAGCAAAAGAAGCATACCCGAGTGAATCATGTCTTCAAACCTCTCCCATGAGAAGCAGTTCCTGCGTGGCCCGGTATTCATACTTATGGGCTTGGGGCTTTTCGCTATGTACCTCAACGCCATGCCAACAGGTATCGTTGGGGTCGCTTGCTTACTTTTACCAATTGCATTGATCGTGGAACCGCTTGGCGACCGGATTCCCGTTTTGAAGGATTATTTGGTAGGTGCGCCGTTGCTGCTCATTTTTCTGGGAGCTTCGGTCGTACACTTTAAGATTCTGTCACCACAGGTGGTTGAGTCTTTCGGAAGCTTCATGAAAGAGTCCGGAAGCAACTTCCTTGACTTCTTTATCTGCAGTTTGATCACGGGTGCGATCTTTGGGATACCTTCGACGTTACTCCTCAAGTGTGGTCTCCGATATGGGGCACCGGTCGTAGGTGGGATCGTTGTCGGTTGTGCTCTTTTGGCTTTGATAGGAATACTATCAGGCCAAGGTTGGGAGAAGTTGGTGCTGAATATTGGTTTTCTAATTTTTGGTGGTGGCATCGGTGCGGGGGCTGTGCCAATGTCGAAGGTTGTAAACGGCATTACGGGACAGGATATCAAAGAGCTTATGTCGATTTTCGTACCTGCCGTTGTGTTAGGAAATGTGTTTTCAATTATTGCCGCGGCATTACTCAATCGTTTAGGAATACTGTTTCCGAGTCTGAGCGGTAATGGCAATCTCATGAAAGATCAGACGATAATGCAAGAGGAGCCACAATTCGATTTTTCTCCGAGTAATTTGGTTATTGGGGCAGCGGTAGCATGCGGCTTCTACGCAGTGGGAAAGATTACGAACCATTTTGTTCCTTCGGTGCATAATCTGGCATGGATGGTTTTAGCTGTAGCTGTTAGCAACATTTCCGGCTTTGTTCCGACATATATCGTTAGCGCTTGTTACTCTTGGTTCAAGTTTGTGGTGAAAGCCTTTGTTGGGATCGTGCTGGTATCGATTGGGGTCGTATTCACAGACTTGGGGGAACTCGCGCAGGCCTTTACACCACAGTATGTGGGTTTGTGCGCAGTTGTTGTTTTCGGAGCGGTTCTTGGTGCGGGGCTTGTTGGACGATTGGTTGGATTCCACTTCGTTGAATCGGCAATCACGGCGGGGTTATGCATGACAGACATGGGCGGTACCGGGGATGTTGCCGTGCTGTCTGCATCCAAGCGACTGCATCTGATGCCCTTTGCTCGTATTTCCACCAGCATTGGCGGAGCTCTGATTATATTCCTGTGTGGTTTACTCGCGTCGTATATGCAGAAGACTTAGTTGTTTCACTCCTTTCCTCTAAATTGATTCTTATGCCAAAATTCGCCGCTAACTTAACCATGCTCTTTACTGAAGCGCCCTTCATGGAGCGTTTCGCTCTGGCTAGCGCGGCCGGTTTTACTCATGTTGAATACTTGTTTCCTTATCCGTTTAAAGCAAAAGACTTGAAGGCAGAGCTTGATCAAAACGGGCTCACTCAAATTCTTTTCAATCTTCCTTCTGGTGATTGGACAGCCGGTGAGCGAGGCATTGCGGCTTTACCCGGTCGAAGCGACGAGTTCCGTGCGGGTGTTGCCAAAGCGATCGAATATGCAAAAATCCTAGGTGTGAATCGGCTAAACTGCTTGGTAGGAAAACGAGTAGCTGGACACAGTGACGAGGAGCACTGGGAGACGCTTGTGGAAAATGTTCGCTTCGCTGCAACGGAATTGAGCGATGCAGAAAGCGAGCTCGCCCTGCCAAACACCACGACTGGATAGTCCGCCATGATTTCCGTCCAGTTCCCCCATGTGTGGAGAGATTGGAGATTATCCGCGCCCATCAACCAAACTGGCTGATGGCTCTCATACATAAGCGCGTAGTGATGAAGCAAGGTCGCCGTCTCGTTGTTTGGACC
>JANODQ010000324.1:0-6481 GCA_031412775.1 Pirellulaceae bacterium
GAGTTGAAATTTCGTTGTCTAGGCTATCTTCCCTTGTAACCGGCAATAACGGATCGCTCGTCACTGGACCGGGTTTCACCGATGGTTCTTCTGAAGCACTATAAATAGAGTACGAGGAGCCAATCGTAGCTAGCCAGATCCATGCGACAATCAAACCAGATCGGGTCAGCAACCTACCGCAATACATCGATAGACAAACATGGCAAGATAGCATCATCGGTTGCCCTCTTGAGTTGTGCGAGCTTTCTCGATTTGTTCAAAGTACTTGTCGAGTCCTTTACGGTACTCTTCTGGCAAGACATTCCCGGAAACGCCCGTAGATTGCTCGACTTCCCTAGTTTCACGAACTTCTTTAAAGTTGGTACCAATTCCAAGTAAAGCAAGCGCACTGTCGACCGCTTCACCTTGTCCACCACCTCCCGGCGTGCCGCCACTGCCACCACCACCGCCCTTTGGATTGATGCGTTTGGACTTGAGAAGCGACTCGATAATCTCAGTTTGAAGCGCCATTTCCTCGCGTCCAGTATCTGGCTTGCGAAGGCGATTTGCCGAGTCAACCATCCAGCCGTCGATTTGCTCGAACATGCGAATCTCTTTTTCAAACTTGGTGGCCGACTCCGGAAGTTCGGTGATGCGATTTAAAATTTCATTTGCTTTATCATCCAATTTATCTTGTGCGACAGCCAATCGATCCCCTTCCTTGAGTCGCTCAAGTTGGTCGATCGCTTTGGAGCGTTGGTCGGCAACGCGCGTTTGTTCTCGCAGGTTCACTTGTCCCTCCAGCAATCGCAATGCATCCAGAACGACCGACGGAGGCAAGCTATCGGAGTTCTTACTACCCGGGCAATTCCCTTCATTTGCGGGATCTACCAACTCCTCGGCCCATCGATCGATCGCGTCAGACCAATACTCGGCCTGCGCGACTGACATTCCTTGTTCTAGTGGTATGTCAGTGGCCAATTGCGCTATTGCGGAAACGGCTTTCGTATCTTTGATCTCGCCCAGTACGAGCCGAAAACCGTCAGTGCGACGTCGCTCGAAAAAAGCGTCCATATCATCCACGATATTCGTCAGTTCAAATGCGCTCTCTTTCGCGCCGTCGACAGATGCAGTGACACTTCGATCATATAATTCGCGACGAACCGAACGATCATTCGATTGCGGATCGACGGAGGAAGAAAACCCAACAGCAAGGCCTTCACGGAGCGAACTGGCGATTTTGTCTTGTGATCGTGAAGCAGCTTTCAGTCGCTTAACGAACGTACTCGCCTCCAAATTACCTAGGATCGAATTCATTTCATCTGAAAGCTTATTGAACTCCTCGAGCAACTTTTCTTGAGCCGCAATAGCTTCTGCAGTCGTTGCGGGTTGGTTATCTCTCGCGACAGGTTCAGTATCTGATATAGCCTTCGCTGAATCCGATTTCGACGGCGGACCAGTCAGTGATGTCTGAGGCAACGAAAGCTTAGGGGGACTTTGTGCTACTTTCGTTTCCGGGCTTTCTTTCGGAACTATTGATGGATCTTCATTCTTAAACTCTGGCAATTGAGACGATTCAGCCGTGTTCAGTGCGAAGTCTTTCTTATCGGTTTCTTGTGAAGCCTTCTGAAGCAAGCTGGCGACTACAGGCATCTTGCTTTTTGAAAGGCTCTGAATGGTTTGTTGGATCGCGGCCCATCGCTCAAGATGTCCGACCGCGATCGCCTCGTTCTTAGCCGCCGCAGCGAGCAGCTTCTCGCCGATTTTTGCCAAGCCCTCGAGTCGCTTTGCGTTTGCGGTCTCTTCTTTTGATTGGCTGGCTAGCGCCTCGGATACCTCGCCTCCAGCTTTTCCTGCACCGATACTTTGGTGCAACGCTTTGTTCTTTTCAAAGTTCTGTAGCTCGCGATCGCGGACATCTAAGGCTAGCCGTTGCCACTGGTCCAACTGACTTGTGATCCACTGCGAATGCTGTTCGGGAGTCAAAACCAGTAGCTTTACCGGTGCAGAATAGGATTTGGGGCGATCCGGAAAGTAGTCCAGCGACCATGCCTTTAACTCGATAACACCGGACTCGAAGCTTATATCTTTGAATGTGTCTAGCGGAAGAATCGACACGATTGCATTGACAATAGGCTCTTCAGGTCCGCCTGATTGCAGCACCATCGCTCCCGACTTCGCACCAGAAGCCATTCCGATTTCGTTAGAGGCATACACTTCCCATTCGATTCCAACACTTTTGACCCCAAAATCGTCTATCGATTCAATTGAAAAATTAATCTGCTCGGAATTTAGGAGAAGTTGCTCAGATGCGATACCGCCAAGGATCGACTGAGGTGGACCGTCGACCATTGGTACGAACTCTATTCTCAGTGGCTTCCTTCCACTGAAGCCTTTTGTGTCCTTCCAAGTCCACTCAAAACTTTGCGTAGTATCGCCAACCGTCATTGAACACGGGGTCATCAGCGTATTGTCGATCTCGACGGGGAACGACTTCAGTGCATCGGCTTGTTTTAGTTCGCTTTCTGCAATCGTTCGGTTGGCGTTGGCTACAAAGCGAACGTTGGAACCCTGCAGCACATCAATTGATCCGCGTCGTGCGTCGATTGTCAGTTGGTCTTTCGTTTGCTTTAAATAATCCGGAAGTTTAACGCTTGCTTCGACGGTATTAATTTCAGGTCGATGAGTTGGGATAACTTCCATTCGATGCCGAAAGTCTCCGATTTGAAAGTCGATTTTTTTATTGACTGTTTCACCCGGGAATTCAAAGCGATAAACATTCGGTTCAGCCATGTGAAGCAGCGACGAGGCTATCTGATTGATATAGGAAGAATTGGCAGAGGAGGATTCGGTGCTTTCAAAAACAACGGCGTTGCCAAGTTTCGGAACCCAGCCTGCTGCTTCTTTGAGCCTCGCGTCGATCGTGAACGGTTCTCCGAATGGAACAGCCAACTGGACAGGAAGCGTATCGATCGCGGTAAATGTATACCGAGGAATTGATCGCCAAGGCATTGTCATTCGCAACATCGCATTCGCAATTCCAGAGGGGAAGACTAAAGCCAAAGCCCCCAAGCAAAACGCAATCGTGATCGCAAGTTTTTTTGCAAGATGATAATAATGTTTCGAAACCAAGGCGTTGAGGTCCGATTTCTCGGTGGCTTTTGCAACTTGGTTCATCGCGGCAACGACTAGTTCGGGTGATCGGTTTTGTTCTCCTTCACTTTCGGAGAGCTCAATGACACCCATCAGGCGATCGCCAATTGATCTGTCTCGCTTACGTAACCACTGGGAAAGTTGGTAGCTTGTACGAGTCGTCCAGTACCATTTCAAGATGATGTATGGGATCGCAACCACAGAGCCAAATGAAATTGCAAATAAGGCAAAACGCACCACAGAGTTTGTGTCGCTGAAACGGTCGATGATAAATAGAGCAATCGCCGAAGCGAAAACGCATGAAAGCGATACGAGAGTTGCGTGCCCAATCTTCACTCTAGCCAGATGACTGCGTAAAGCATCCAACTGAATCCGGAGGGATTCAGGAAGCTTAAACCGTTCGTCGTTCGATAGAGTGCTCATAGAAGTCCTAGCATTTTGCGGCCAATCCAGAACATTGTCGCCATTCCTATTAGCGTAGCGACTGACCAGGGGCTGCTCCAGATCGCAAACCGCTGAATTTGCAAGGATTGAGCTGGCAAGCTGGTTAAGAGGGATGAAATGGTCGCGAAATTTTCGGGAAGGACAAGTCTCCCACCGGAGAGGCTTGCCATCTCTTCGAGAACTTCTGGTCTAGCGGGCTTTCCAATTCTTTCGACCGCTCCGCCCAGCACAAGTAGGTTGGTTTCGAGCGTGGCTTGCGTCTGTTCGCACTGGAGCGTCAGCTTGTAAGACCCCGACTCAAGTGGAGTGAAGCTGCTTGTGTAAGCGCCCCAGTCGCCGCCATCGCTAATCATTCGAATTTGTTCCATTTGGCCAGAGGGTGCTTCGGTTCGCAATGTCACTTGACCATTCATCAGCGGCTCGCCATTGCTGGCTTGGACGTTGGCTGTTGCAAAAACTGTTTGTCGAACGCGAGGTTGTTCTGGCGAGTAGAACAATCGCATCTTTTCGCCTTTCGCCATGTTACGTTGGTAAGCCATCCATCGAACAACTTGGCCCCAGAAGCGATAATGATATTGGTCTTCGACCCCTTTTCGCCAACGCCATGCACCGTCGGTCCCCATATAAAGGACCTTGCCCGCACCGCGTGTTCGGGTAACGAGCAGCGGAACTCGGCCACTTGAGGTCGCCGCCTCCTGGTGGACAGCAAGTACATCGGCCCCCGCCTTGGCTCTGACGACTGGCGCGTACCAATGAAAACCAGGTAGCCTGCCCCATACAGCAAGATTCTCGTCTGGTGATTCAGCCAATCGCGTCAACAAACTTCTTCTGCCTTGCTCAGTTAACTCCATGCGACTTGGCATCCGAGAACCCCATCCTGTCGGTTGCGAAGAATCGTGAACAACCGGGATCAACTCTCCAAGCGGTGAATCAATCAGCGAAGCCTGTCGACCTGAAGAACCGGGAAGGAAAACCAACCCGCTTGCCTGCTGCTCGACAAGTCCCCTCAACATCTGAGCGTTTTCCAAAGTTAATTGCCCGGATTCCACACCGACATCACCCAAGAAAACCACGTCATACTTGCTTAGTTCTTCCTGCGTTTCGGGAAAGAACGGAATGTAATCACGATTCCCACCGCCGGCTTTTGACAAACCGGGATGATACAGCAAACACGATACATCAACTCCAGGATCACGTGACAAAGCGTTTCGAAGGTAACGATACTCCCAACGCGGAACTGAATCCACAACCAGAACCTTTAGCTTCTCAGTGCGTATTGCGATCGATGCGACTTGGCTGTTGTTATCTAGGATTTTCTCTTCAGGCAACGCGGGAACTGTGACCGTCAATGTGAAGTCGCCGGCAACTTTCGGTGTCCACGAGATCGTCTCAACAGTTCTTCCCATCGGTTTGATTTGGATCTCTTTTTGCTCGCGATAGCCGCCCAGTGAACCACCTGACAAACCACCTGACGAGTTGTCTACTGATTCGAAGATCAACTGGGCATTGGTCACTCGCGGAAGGGAGCTTTCAATAGTGACTGGTATCCGAAGAACCTTTCCAATGATCCCAAACGTTGGAACTTCTGCGGCGACCATTTCGATATCAGGCAAGCGATCTTGCGAGCCAACAGGAACTGCAAAAAGAGGTATGTTTCGCGAACGCAGTTGAGAAGCCGTTTCGGTAGGTGGCTTCCCGGAATTCCAATCGCCATCGCTTGCAAGAATAATTGCACGTAACGTCGGATAATCGTTTAATGCAGCTTCGATCGGTGTCGAGAAATCTGTATTCATTCCTCCTATCCGTCGCAACGATTCTGTAGCATTACTTTTGCCTTTCGGGCTAATCGAATTGCTACTTGGATTCGCAGTCTGACTATCAATTTTTGCCGAAGAGAAAGTGCCTTGAACAACTGAGTAGTTCTCGGAGATCGTTTGAAGAGTTTCTTGGGAGACTAGCTGGTCGAGGATTTGGTTGCGACTTATAAGCCCATCTGAGGTCTTCACATCGGCGGTCCGCATACTCCGCGAGTTATCACGGAGAACGAGAACCGTTGGCTTTTGTTCCGGTTGGGTTTGCTGAACCCATTCAGGTTGGTTTAGTAGAGCTACTGCCAAGACGACCATCAGAACACGCAGAGCTTCAAGCGTCCAAAACCAAGCCCTATCTTGATGTGCAAGTTTCGTTAGTTGGCACGCTCGGATCGCTAACCCAACAACTGCAATGATCGCAACACACGAAAAAAATCCGGAGAGTGTCGTCGGATGAAACGTGAATTGAAAGACACTTTTCATTGAAGGTAAGGCAGGCTGTAGACGATCTCACCCAGAAACAAATCTCATGGAGACAACTAAATCAGTTATGAGAGTTTACCTGCAAGATCGCCTTACGAATAGCGAAGTCCCGAAAGAAGCTTGCCATAAATTACGACGTTTTGAAACAGGTATTTCTTGCAAACGGACCACTTGTCGCTAGTTGCCAGTACTGTACGTTTGCAACAGGATAAATCCAAACCATTGGCGGGATCGGCTCCGAAGGCGGGCGATCTTCTTGCGAATCAGGCTCAAATTATCAACTGATTCGCTCCAATTATCGCCACGAAATGCTCGATGTTCTCCGCGACTCTGTGTTGCATTTCCCCCAGCCATTTATAAGGAAGTAAATCAAACTTGGCTAATCGGTTCGAGCTTTTGAAACAGAGAGGCGCAAAGGTTACAGACAAATGTTAGGAGTTCTTACCGCTTACGCAAACAAAGTCCCTATCGAATGCAGATTTCAATGGTTTTGCAAGAAGAAATCCAAAACAATGGTGAGTTCGGCTACTACGGCGGGCAAATTGGGTAACATTTCGGGATCGGTCTTTCGGGCTGTCGCGACCGGTTGCTTTTGCTTCAGATTGAATGGC
>JANODQ010000325.1:0-4209 GCA_031412775.1 Pirellulaceae bacterium
CGATCGCGAACTTGTGCTGCGGTTAATGGAACTGGAACCGTACTTGGAGCAATAGGCGGGTTGGGCCGAACATCAACGATATTGTTGGCGGTTGGATTAGCAGCCGTCAACGAACCATCAATATCGAAGATGAACGTGTAAACCGTTGGAGGTACAAGGGATCCAGCAATAATAGGTGTTGTGAGTGAGAAACTTTCGCCAGACTTAATTCTATCACCTGTTACGGCCGTCAATTCGATCCCCGCCCGGTACGGGTCGCCCGTACGGAATTCGCCACTAGTACTAAACTCGAAACGAATTCTTGCATCGCGCATGCCTGCCAGCGGTGCAAGGTTGACACGAGCTTGTCTGAATGTGTTCACACCGTTGATGCCCTGGTCGAACAGTTCATTAGTGCGATAGCTCTTACCATAGCGATCTTGATAGCCACTGACCGGAACGTCGTACTCGTCTTGGAAAAGTGCAAACTGATTAATTATTCCAGTGTCAGTATTATTTGCAGAATTGTTTGTTGCGAGTAATACCCAGCGTCCATCGGGCGTGTATCCATAAACACGAATGGAGTCCAACATGCTGTTTGTATCAGTAAGCGAGCTATTGGAGTTTTGGGTTTCCGCAAAATAATTGAAGTAAAGTGTCGGCTGATCGTCCGATGTGTAGCCAGACAAATTAATTGGATTGCTTTCAACAGCCCCTCGAACTCCTCCTGGGAGGTTATACGTGCTGTCTAAGTTTGTATTGGCACCACCTATATCGTAGATGCCTGCCCAAGTACCTGGTTGCCGACCCGTCGTCGAGTTGTTATCGCGGAAACCGAAATACAGGCCCCCTCCAGCATTCGCCGGTTGCACAGGAAACGACCCGTCAATGTTAGGAACAGCACCACGCCCATCATCGGTGTTTCGCTGCGTGCTAACGTGCCAAAGATTTACGTCGATTGCTGAGAAATCGATTCCTTGTACGTCGCTACCGAATGATCCAATCACGCTCAAAGTATCGACAAAAAACCCGTTGCTTGTTTGGTCGGGAGTCACCGTAGAAGCCGAACCGCCCGGAAATACTTTTTGCGGTATTCCATTAACATCAAAAGAGTGCATCGTTCCATTCGAAGTTACTCCAAACAAGAGCGTTGAGTAGCTCGTATTAGACTGCCTAGTAATAGTTGGCGGAATGGGAACTGGGGCTGCGGTAAGGCTGTTGTTCTCGAGTGTAAAAGCCAAGATGTCGTCAGGAGTATTGGCTCCTGTGAATACGATATTGAAAACTCCACCGAAACCAAAAACCGTCGGCACAAATGCCCCGGCTGGTACGTTGGACGCAATCACCGACGGTAGTCCTCGTAGCCATCCTTGAATCGTCGCAGCCGTCACATTCGGCGGAAACGCCGGGCTGATTGCACCGCCATAGTTGAGCGTAAATGTACCACCAGTAGCAAGCGGCGCTTGCGGCACTCGAAGTCTAAAGGCGTTGTCATTAATTTGTAAAAAAGTAATTCGCGGAGCAGCGGTTTCGGTAAGATTTTGTGTACCAATCGTCACTACTGGTTGCGGCACAACGGTTGCAAGGGCTCGGATGAACGAGATCGATATCGGCGAACTTGGTAAGACTCCTCCAACCACCAAAACGTTTCCAACGCCAACGTTCGGCAATGCCTCCAGTGCCAACTGAATCTGAGCAGCCGTTGAATTGAATTCCAAGGGCGTTGTCTCTGACAAGCCCACACGAAGGGTGAATTGGCCTTCGGTTACTCGCCATGATGAATCGAGAATAAATTCGGTTTTAGTTTGAGGCAACGCGATATTGCGGGGTCCCTTGCTGAGACCCGTCATGCCTTGAGGCAGAGTTGTTGCAACCAAATCACCGCCGCCGAATCCGCTGGTGTAGTTAGTCGATTGGATTCTCCAGAGTTCGCCTTCGTCAGTAACTCCGTAGATAAAGCTTCCCACCTCAACGATACCGATAACATCTCCCGCAGCTTCACGGCGAGGGATAATCACGTCAGCGGTTCCGTTGAAGCCTCGCGTATACGTAAGAATATCCGCAAAAATTCCGTACTCACGAACATTAGTGCCTGTACCTGTCGCTTGCTGATCGCCGGTCCGGTTACCAAGATTTCCACCGGGTCCAGGAGGTGAAATCGCGTTCTGGTTGTCTGGATTAAGTCGATAGAGAATGTTTCGAGCGACACCTGTATCCGGGGAAATACCGATGACTGTGTTGGTCGTTCCCACACGGTTGATGATCGCTTCATCAAATGGGAGCCCGACCACGTCGGGCTGACCAAAGATGTTTGTCCCTCCTCCACGCTGGGCGACACCAAACATAGTTAGATCAGTTCCGTCATCGGCAAATGTGACTGCCGTAAACGACATCCCAATCCCTTGATCCACTGTTCCTTGTCGCACTTGTCTCACCGTCGGCGCAGCTGCCCCAGCGCCAGGTACAACTTCGAATGTCTGTATTTGAGCAGCACCAGTCGTCGGTGTCGTGCCGTCTGCGGACAAACCTACAAAGTTGTCCGTAGTTGCATCATTTCGAATACCAGTAGTTGGCTCAAATTGCGGGCCGACAATGCGGCCATCGGGGGCGGCTGCGATGTCCCGAACGCGTCCGGTAAAGATACCGCCGCCTGCTCGGGTCCCACCTTCGGCCTCTTTGGCACCGGTCATCGCGTTCGCATACAGCAGTTGCGAGCGCGGTGCACCGCTAGCTGGATTGTCTCGAACTATGAAAGCCGTAACGTCAGCAAGCGTATAGGGAACGGCATTGGAATAGGGCGTTGTTCCGCCATTTGGAGCCAACGGAAAGGCCGATTGCTTCGGTGGAGCCAGAGGCGAACGAGGGTTCGCGTTGAAGCGATCTTCGGAGATTCTCTGTATAGAATCAATTGGCTCTAGTCGTGTCAGCGGATCTGACGCGTTCGCAACGAAGTATTGGTCTAAGAGACTTGCCGATAGGCTGTTATTGGTTACAGCAACTACATAGTTTCCGGCTATCAGCTCCTGCGCCCCAATAAACGCATCTCCGGAACCGAGCGAACCGCGGGTGATATCTCCGGAATCGGAACCGCGTCCTGGTGCGGACCTATCATCCATAATGTCCGAGTCACGACCTATGAGAATCAGTTGTGTCGGATTACCCTGCGCATTCGCTCGGAAGACCCAAAGGCTGGTATCTGCTCGCCCAAGACCGTCTGCATAATCGATATCGAATACGACTGATTGGTGCTTCCGGGAAGACAATTCCGAAGAGAGATCGCGATTGACCGTGAACCGATACCAATCGATATCTCCAACACTGGCTAATTTACCAGCAATTGATGTTCCGCCCCGGTCCGATTTGGTTTGTTCACCCAGTTGGATTCCAGAAGCAGGGCTCGCATTTGTCTCTTCGAAATCCGACTCGGCGTACTCGCCGATCAACGGCGAATGTAGCGGCGCACCATTGGTATCGATACCGATGGTTGCATAACGAATGTCCGCAAATCGCACTGTCGATCCACCAACTTCGTCCATTTGTTTCATTCGAATTTGCAATCGGTAAGCACCAGCAGTTAAACCGTCTTTTACCTGACCTTCATCTTGAAGTTTTGCTCGTGCGGATGCCGCCGAATCGGTCGGCAGTGCATTACTACTCCGAACCCTAACAAAGTAGGGAGTCGTAGTTCCAGCCGTTCCAGGAAGAACTAGCCGCATTCCAGCATCTAGCGGATTGGTTCCCTGGAAATCTACTTGTGCCAGCGGCGCGTTCGCGTTGACCTTCGGGAAGCCCCCTTGGTCAATCGAGAAAACGCGATTTGCACCAATCATCGTTGATTCAAAGTAAGGTCCACTTCCAGTCAAGAAGCCAAGTGATTCCGCTAAAGAGTTATCGCTCGATGCAATGATAGTCCCATTTGCGGAAATCAAGTCGACGACGGTATCAAGATTCGCAGAGCTGCGATCGATATCAAACCAAACCATCGAACCGGCTTTTGCGGTGAATCGATATACATCTAAGTCACTATTCTTTGCAATGACGCCCGATAGAGTTACCCCTAGACGAACATTTTCATCACCCGATTCAATTGTTGCCGCAAGCGTTCCAAGATCTTGGGCATTGGTGGACAAGTCATTCGTCCCCTCAAAACCGATCGGATCCGACTCGTACTCAAAAGTAGTCTCAACGTTTCGATCATTTGCGTATGCGTCCAGTCGAATGCTTCGCCAC
>JANODQ010000326.1:0-5908 GCA_031412775.1 Pirellulaceae bacterium
GCTGGCGTCGCTTCTTTTTCATTCGCTGTTCTTCAAAATGGCGGACTGAAGTAATTCCAGCCGGCTTCTCGACAACAATAATTTCGTCATCGACATGAACAAGCCTTAGCGACTCTGCGCTAACAGGCTTGGGTAAAGCCGTCTTCCAAACCTTCAAAGTGTCCTTCACGGTCAATCGTCTGGACGGGTCAAGACAGAGATTTCCATTGACTTGAACATGCCGATTGAGAATCAAACGGCGTGATTCTCCCCACGATTCACCAAAGGATTCAAACGGGCCGATTTTTTTAAGCACTGCGGCTAAGGTCTGCCCGCTGTCGGATTCAGCGATCGCATAGGTTTCAAACGTTGGACTTTTCATGACCCAATCATAATCAACCACAACACTTTCTTTAAGCGTGGTTTTCCATTGATTTTCAACATTGTCAAACGGCCACGATCGATCCACACTGTGTGGTCGCCGAATTCGTAAGAATTCGGAAGTCTCATGAAACGTCATGATTCGCAGCAACTTTCAGACGTCTCACGACATCTGCTACGGGTTCGAACGCTCATGTTTCAGTTAGCGGAGCACTGGTACTATCAACGACTTTAGTTCAGAATACTTCCGGTTTAGCTTGAGATAAACAAGTATTCATGACCCATTCAATGAGGTTTTCGTGTCTTTGCCAATTCGACTTTTGTGTTGTAGTTCAACAATGGAAGGTGGCGGCAGCGAGCGACAAATGGTCAATCTTATTCGAGGGCTCGACCGATCGATGGTCACCCCTGAATTGTTTCTCTTAGATAAAAAGGGAGCGTTGCTGGACGAGATTCCTGCCGACGTTCCAATCAAGGTCTATTGGCAAAATCGTAGGCATTCTCGTTTCTATTTTCCGGGGCGCGTTTTTGCTTCACAAACCAAAATGCTCAGCAACTTGGTTCGTCGCAATCGCTATGACGTAGTCTATGAACGCCTGTTCCATATGGCACTCATTGCCGGTGCTGCTGCTCGCCGCGCGGGAGTCCCTCACGTTGCGACGATCGTCAGTCCTCCTGATCAAGATCTGCTTCGTACCGAGAATAGATTCGTGTGGTTCAAGCGATGGATACTTGCGCGATCCTACCGCTCGGCAGCTCGACTACTCGCCGTAAGCCAAGGAACCGCCGATAACGCATCGAAATTCTATCGCATCCCGAGAGCTCGTTTCCAAGTCCTACCAAGTCCCATCGACCTAAAACGTGTTTACAGACTTTGCAACGAAGCGAGCTCCGAAACGCTTATGCGACCAGACAGTAAGAAACTCATATCGATTGGTCGCTTGAGCGAAGAGAAAGGACACAGTTGCCTCATCAAAGCGATGGGGCTGGTGACTAGAAAATCAAGCTTGAACATCGATCTGCACATTGTCGGAGATGGCCACTTACTCGATAGCTTGAAGAACCAAGCTTTCGATGAAGGCGTTGCTGATCGAGTTATCTTTCACGGCCAAGTCGCTAACCCATTCCCTCTTCTGTGTCAGGCCGATCTATTCTGCTTGCCGTCGCTCTACGAAGGATTGCCTAATGCTTTGCTCGAGGCGATGGCAGTCGGCGTACCAGCAATGGCGAGCAATTGCGAAGGTGGAGTTCGCGAAGTCAGCTTGAACGGTACTCTTTGTACGTTAGTTGAACGCGATGATCCCATTGCGTGGTTCAAAGCCATTCAGACTCGCTTCGAATCTCCATTACTCTCACTCGAGCGAGCAGCATTCGCACAAAAGCATGTCGAGCAACACCACGCGTTACCCAAGTGGATAACGCAGATGGAACAAATCTTCGAAGAAGTGACATCCAGTAATCGGCGGCCCGCTTGCTTAGCCGCCCCCGCGACCAGCTAGCTACCCCTTGGACCCGATCGCCAAACTCTCGCGATCGTTGGCTGTTTCTAGGATTTGCGAGATCAGCGGAAGAAGTTGCTTTTTACGACTGACAACATTTGCCAGCTCGTAAAGATTCTTATCTAGCCGAGGATAATTGATTTCGTCCCACGCTTTTGAGTCCTTTGAAAGCAACAGCAAACTACCATTGCTGACAATGTCGGTAACTAGGAGTGCTGAGAAATCGAGCTTACTTGAAACCGCCATGGCTTGCAGTGCTTCGAGTAATTCGTCCTTGCGATCCCAAAACAGATCGAAACCGATCTCTTCGATTTGCGAGATCGAGAACCGCTGCCCACGCTCTTCGAACTCCTTACAGTCTTCGCGGACAACTTCTTCAGGTGTACACGATCTCAGAGCAGATCCAATTTCAAAAAACTCTTTCGCGTACTGCTCCATGTCCACTTCGCAAATTCCGTGCAACCACTGAAGGATTTCACGATCGACATCCGTTGTTGTTGGCGAACGCAAGTAGAGAGTGTCTGAAATAATCCCAGATGCCATGCACAGCGCGATTCCTGACGTGGGGACAACACCTGCTGCACGAAACTGTCGTGCCACCAACGTACATGTCGATCCAACCGGTTCCATGATAAAGCGAATCGGTTGCGAGGACTTCAGACCACCACCAAGGCGGTGATGATCTAAGACTTCGAGTATCTCGGCTTCATCAGCACCTTCGACTGCCTGCCCCAGTTCATTATGGTCCACCAAAATGAGTCGCGGCTTGGTGGGATTTAGCAAGTCCGACTTGGATAGAACTCCGACCAGTGTTTGATCATCATCGACGACTGGGAAGATGGGCTCGTTCGATTTCTCAATGCGAGCACGAGCTCCTTGGACCGGCATCTTGGCTGGGATCGTTAGAAATTCGTAATCAATGGCTGTGTCAATAAATTGTGATGATTTAATTCGCATGGTCGTCGTCGCCGTATCGAATGGGCTCCGAATAATAGTCACTCCTCTAGCCTTCGCGACAGCCACTAACCCGCTCGATAGCTCATAGCCACCAGTAACAACGATTCCGCGAACGCCTAATTCAATCGCAGGCAGGTGGATCGTTGGGCGATCTCCACTCACAACCAAGAGTCGTTCAGCTGGATAGCTGTGTAGCCGCTTAGTAAATCCTTCCGCACTCATTGCTCCAACCATTACAAGCAATTCATCCGACTGGTCTGGTTCGACCGAGTGCTGAAAAGTTCCCCCCAGGACATCTGCGATCTTCGAGAGACTAGTGTTCACAGTACGAGCTCGTGTGGAATCGTTGTCTCCCTCGAAAATAAGCTCCATCAAGTTCAGAAGCGATAACAGTCCAATCACATGTCGCTGCGAGTCGATGACTGGGATCGCGCGAAGCTCATGTTGCTTCATGCTTTGATAGACTTGGTAGAAGACATCTCCGAGCGACGCGGTGATCACGTCTTGACGACAAAGGTCCTCGGCCTCGGGTCGAACATCGACAATAATCTTAGGGGCTGGTAAGCGGCACCGTTGAAGAACATACTCCGTGCGTTTATTGGGAGTGCCGCAACAAGCAGCCATTGCTGTCGGTCGAGTCGTTTGCTGAAGCAGATCTGCGTATGCAATCGCAGAGCAAATCGCGTCGGTATCTGGATTGCGATGACCAAAGACCAAAACAGACATCAGTATCGGCTTTCGAAACTATAGATTGGTTCGTAACAAAACTAAAGAGAAATACGGTCGGCTATTAGGGTGAGCGTAAAATCTACACGTTCAATATCGATTCGCTTTTCTATTACTTGAGTATACTCTCAGGTTTCTCAAGGTGTAGCCGATAGAGCTGATTCCGATATCGCCAATATTGTCGCAGCTTGAATAGTGTCGCCGCTAAACAATCCCGCCCGTTCTAGTCAACGTTGCAGCCAATACTTCTTCTGCGACCGCTAATCCACTACGAATCGCACCCTCAATACTCGCAGATTCGCAATAATCACCACAACGGTAAATACCAGGTCGGACAAAACCGGTTGTGCTGCGGGTGCCTTGGTAATCGCTTGACTGCAATAGGCTTTCATGGCTTTGACTCGGTAGAGCGTGTGTTATTCGGTAGCTTCGAAGGTATCGCCATCGATCGACATCGGGTCCAAACCATTTGCGAAGATGATCGAGTGTAGCTTCAACCATTTCTTTAGGCGCCGAAACGAAATCGCCATAAATACTGACGCTTGCCAAATGTTGTCCAGGAGGCGCATAACTGGGTTGAGCAAAACTTGGAAAGCACAAATTATTGATTGGACCTTCGGATTCGCCGTTGAGGACAAGCGTCGCTTCTCGGATCGGCGGATGTGTGACTGCGAAGTACAAACAGGTCGTCGATTGCGACTTTGCTGCAACATCCAGCCCAAGAAGTTTGTTCGCTGCGGGTTGCTCGGTTGCAATGATCGCCATATCGCAACGCCGCTTACTGCCATCTGATAGTGTCAGCGAAGTCTTCAAGCTTTGCTCATTCACAATATCGGATTCTACCGATTCGATTGCGGTTACCGTTTTGTTGAAATGGATTGTTTCCTGCAGGAGTCGGCTTGCTAATTGGAGTGGAATTGCTTGCATACCGCCTTGGGGAAGTGCTGCTGTTCCGCGGCTGAAGTTACGAAACACAAAATCCATTCTCCCAGACGCGGTTTTAAGGTCCTGTTCCAAAAATATGCCACCGAAAAAAGGCCTAAAGAATCGAGTGATGATCGTTTCGGAAAAGCCCTCGCGACGAAGTGCTTCTAAAGAAGTTACCTGTTTCGCTGTCAACAATTGCTGATCGGTACTTCGTAAAACGCGGCGACGAAAATTTGCAATCCTCAACTTGTCCCAAACCGAACCTACGGAAGCAAAGGCCGTGGCCAGTATGTGATGCGGGCTCCGCCATGGATCTGCTACTCGATTCAGCTTTCCGGCAAAATAAATCAATGCCCCGCTTTCAAATGACCCCAATCGCAGTTGGTCACACTCGAGCGTTTTCGAGGCTTGTTCATATGCAGTCAAATAAACTTGAAAACCATGATCTAAAAGAAAGCCCTCCACCAAATCCGTCCGAATTCTCCCGCCAACCCGATCGAGATTTTCTAGAACTTGAACCTTGCACCCATGCCTCTGGAGAACCTCAGCTGCCACAAGGCCGGATAAACCGGCACCAACAACGATGATGGAGCAACCCACGACTATTAAATCCTGAACCCGATAAAAAAACAAACGGTTGCTGAAAACAGGGCCGAGACACTACAATATAACTAAGGCGATTGAAAAGGAATCCCTGCTGTTTGCTTCCATTCATTGAAATCGATGAATTAAGGAGATTGCGGACGCGGTGGTTCGAACTCATACACGTCACTATTCCGCCTTGTCTTGTCCACCTCCCACCTGCACCAAAGTGAACGTCGATAACCGTCGTCGCTCGCTTCACTCATCCACACTCGTACCACTGAGTTTCTTCCTCATGAACGCTCCGCGTCCTCACGGTCCATTGGCTTCAAACCCGAAGCAAGATATTGAAATTGCTAGCCGACTTCGTGACCTCGATCAAGATCGAGATCCGCTTTCAATCTCCGAACAGCTAGCCGTAGAATCCAAGCGTTCCGAGTCGAAGCGAACTCGAAGCACCGACGCAGATCCTGGCGAAAATGCCAAGCCGCCAGTTGACGCGACTCCCCGAAAGCTTATTGAGCTTCAGCAAATGAGCTTGGAGCAGCTATCGACCTACGCTGAATCGCTAGGTCTGAAGGATGTCGAAGAACTCAGCAAGCAAGAGCTTGTTTTTCGCATTCTTAAAGAGCAGATCCGCTCGATGGGACTCATGTTCGGCGAGGGAACGCTTGAGATCTTGCCCGATGGATTCGGATTTTTAAGAAGTCCCAAGTATCACTACATCTCGTGCCCCGATGATATCTACGTATCACCATCACAGATAAGACGGTTCGGCTTGGAGACGGGCGTGACTGTTTCCGGACAAATCAGGCCCCCAAAGGAGAACGAAAGATACTTCGCATTACTCCGCGTTG
>JANODQ010000327.1:0-4226 GCA_031412775.1 Pirellulaceae bacterium
TGAGCAATCACCTTCAACAAGATGCTACTTTTGGATTTGGAAATCAAGGCTCGCTTGACCGAACTTCTTAGCTTTCATGTCTTCTACGGTGAGTCGAAGTTGGTAGTTGCCAGGTCCAATTTGCATTGGGGTGTAGATGCGGTAGACGATAAAGTAGTCGCGGCGGTGGTTTTGGCAGATCTCTTTTTCCATCGGAAGAAGTTGGTCAGCGATCCTTCGACCGTTGGGATCGATAATTTCGTAGCTACCTTGCAACTGAGTTTCAAAGCCTTCTTTGACTTCGTCTGCGGCTACATTTTCTAGCTCGCAGTATAGGAGAAGATCTTGATCGGGCTTGAATGAATTGTTGGGGAACTTTGTGATCACTCCGTATCCTTGAACGTCAGTGCAGAAAGCAACTGTCTTGACGTCTAGATTGCTTACCGCTGCGAGTTGGTCGGTGGCGGCACGCTGGCTGTTCATGACGAGCGACCACTTGCGGCTTTTTACGGGCATCGCGTCTGGGTTGGAGGCTTCATAGAGAGCCTGAGCTTGATGACGTATGTAATCGCGTTCGGATTCGGTAAGGCCTTCGATAGGTCGCATGGCTTCTTCCAATTGGCGATTGGCGACATAGAGCATTCGAAGGGTCATCTCTTGGCTTATGCGCACGCTTTCGTCCGAAGACGGACTTTCCTTTAATTGCTTCTCGAGTTTGGCAATCGACCCGGCGAGGTCATGGTTCCACTGAGCTCCCGCAGAAATTGAAGATGCAGATGCGAAGGTTACGTCGGATTGTTTCCCGTTTACGGGGAGAGTAGCCGATGCAGTGACGACGCCAGGACTGCTGACGTTATTGTTTGCGATAATGGCGGAGGCTTGTTGGACCCGTCCGGCTGCTAGTGGGGCTTGTGGTTGGGCAATCGATTCTTTACTAACGGCTACCAACGATGACAGTTGAGGAGAATTGGAGTTTGGCTGAGTGATTTGCGAAATGATTGCGGCAGATGAAACGGCATCTACCGGAGAAGAAGCAAGGGCCTGCGGTTTTGTACTAAGCGTGTTTGTAGCGATGCTCGTCGTTGGCGTTTCAATGGAGTTACTTTCACTATCGGTAATTCGCATTGAAACCTTCTTCTCAGGGTGTTGTGAAGGCGATTGTGAAAGCGTTTTTTGCGAAGTCATCGCGTAAGCTTCTTGGTCGCGTTTTTCGAGTGCGTCGAGTTGCCGCTTGAGGACGATCTGCATATTGGGAGGCAATGCCGCGATGGCACCACCGAGATCGAGTTCTTGAGGATCGGTTTCGATGACGTTAGATTCGTTCTTTGATTCGATCGCAAGTTTAGATGTTTCTTTATCTACGATACGACGATCATTACTGGGGTTTTTAGCTGGATCAACAGCATCGTTTTGTGCGGCCTTAATTTTTGTTAAATTCGTCTGTTGTATATCAGTTTCTTTGGTCGGCGATTTATAGCTTGCTCGTTGCGGATCTTTGGCGGTAACTAGGGAGCTATTGTTTTTCTCGTTGGGCGATTTTGCGATCGCTTGGCTTGCGTTTGATCGAAACTGTTTTGGTGTGCGATAGGCGGCTGCTTGTCCGTTCACCTTGGGGGGAGCCCAGTCGTCTTCTTGCGATGGGTCCATCGTCGAACTTCTACGCCAACGATTTTCAAATGGAGTACAACCGATTTGCACAAAACATAGAAGCCCCACAATCAAAGGAACCCATATCGAGTCCAATAACTGTTTTCCCAATGAATGTTTTACTCGAGCAGTGTCTGTTGACATTTGTTGGCGATCCTTCATCAACATGGAATAAGTATGATGTTCGGAGCTGTTGGGGTGGGGGAATTGCGGCTCATCCGGCGGAATCAGAGTGCTGAATCACTTGATCGACGTGCCGCATGGCACGGAGCCGTGACTGGATATTACGCGAGATGCTAACTGGATCGCAAGATGGGTTTAATGGCGGATTCCCAACGCAGAATAGATAATAGATCTGTGCTATCTGTTTCTTCATGAAATGTTTCTTCATGGATTACTTATTGTCCAGGTAGCCGTACTTTTTGGCGTAATCATGCCATTCGCGAAGGACCATTTTTTCCGTTTCAATATCCAAACCAAGTTGATTGGTTTTATAATCCTTTTCAATCGCTTGCCGTTCATCGATTTTCTTTGCGATTGGTGCAAAGTCACCGATTTTAAATTGGCTATATATTTGATTTATGGTCTCAATCGGTTTAGCCACTAGGTCTTCATAATGTACGTCGATGACGCGATCAGAGGCGATTTTTTGCCGATCTATTTCAAACGAATCATACATCCGATGGAGCGATTCGATGACGAAACGATGAAGCAAATCGGGATTGGTTTTCGCTTGCAAAGATTGAACTTCGTCTAAGACTCGCCAAAGCTTCATGGTTGATGGGTAGAGTTTTCGCGGGTCGCGAATCATGTGAATGAACTTCGCGTCAGGGTACATTTCCGCGAGGACTCCGAGTCGACCTGTATGTGGAGGACTTTTAATAATGAGTGGCTTCGGAGTATGGTACGACAAAGCTCGAAAGAACCAATCGACTGAGCACTTCCATTGGTCAAGCTTAGTTGGGTCGAATGTTTTGGACCCGAGCGAGTCCATGTGCGGGACTGGGTTGTTTGGAAAAGCTACGCGAAAGTAGGGGGTCGGTGCCCCCAAGATCAACAGCGCGAACTCGTCTTCTTGAGGAAGCTGCCAACCGACTTTCATATTATCCATCGGACGCTTCTTCGGAAGCAAAAAATTACCGAAACGAATCATCCAAGGTTCAGTGAGCAAAAAGTGTCGCGGGGCAAAGCATTGATAAGTGGACGGAGAAGTAAATTGTTCATCCAAATGGAGCAATTCATGCATTAGCGTTGTACCACTGCGCCAGTGGCCAAGTACAAAGATCGGCGGACCGGCTAGCTTTGTTTGTCGAATCCTGCGGCCATGGATCAAATGTTGGAGCAACGCCAAAACATCAATGATCGGTGTTACGAAGCAGATGATGATCGCCATATGAAGCTTGGATGGCGATATACGAAAGCGGTTACGAGCAAGCATCGACCACCAAACGGAGGAAGTCATCCCGTGCCAAAATCGCGGCGCGATCATTGGATAAGGATTGACTGTCTCTTTACTCTTGGGTGATGCAGTCATGAAGTTTTATCAAACAACTCAAGGGAAATGCCATTAAAGATTTGAATTCGTTTTCTCTAAGTTGTGTATAGTTGAACGGGAAGTCCGATGTCAAGACGCGGAAGTTCTCGGATGTTTGCCTTTTCGGCTTAGGCGGATTCAAATCTGACGGGTTAAAAAATCTCTCTAGACTGCGGAAGCGGCTCGCAGTTAGTCTTCGCGGCATGAGCCTAGCTACGAACGTCATGAATCGAACGCAAGACTTGATTTTTCCTGTCGGAATCATCGGGTGCGTGATTGTCATTTTGGTTCCATTGCCACCGGCGATACTAGATATCTTGCTGTCCGCGAACATAGCGGTCGCTGTTGTCATCTTGCTCACGACCATATCGATCGGTTCACCGCTTGAATTCAGCGTCTTCCCAACGATGTTGGTCGCCACGACGCTAGCAAGGCTTGTCTTAAACATTGCAACGACGCGTCTTATTCTCACGAGGACCGACAGCGACGGCCTGGGAGCAGCCGGCGGCGTGATCGAAGCATTCGGCGAATTCGTGGCTGGGGATAGGTTGGCGGTTGGAATCATATTGTTTGTTATCATCTTCTTGATCAATTTTATTGTGATTTCAAAAGGTGCGACTCGTATCGGCGAAGTCGCAGCGAGATTCGCTTTAGATGGAATGCCTGGTCGCCAAATGGCAGTCGACGCGGATTTGAGTGCGGGTGCGATCGACGAAAAAGAAGCTCAACGACGTCGAGATGAAATAACTCGTCAAGCTGACTTCTACGGGGCCATGGACGGTGCTAGTAAGTTCGTCCGCGGGGACGCCATTGCAGGAATCATTATCACCTTCATTAACATCATCGGTGGACTTTTTATTGGGTACGTTTATGCAGGAATGACATTGCTGGAAGCCGCAGAAATTTTTACCAAGCTTACGATCGGCGATGGTTTGGTCAGCCAAATTCCGGGCTTTCTAATTTCTTTGGCTGCTGCCATTCTTACCACTCGGTCAACGCAACAATCGAGCCTGCCGAGAGATTTTCTTGGCCAGATATTTTCGCACCCGCAAGCACTTGTCGTCTC
>JANODQ010000328.1:0-5537 GCA_031412775.1 Pirellulaceae bacterium
TCATGATGATTGCGGCGACAGCAGGCTTGATGTTGGCCGGTGGGGGGCATGCGGCGGATGCGGAAAAGGCGAAAGCATTGATTGCGGAGATTGAAACGTTGGCCGCTAAGACGCCGTTTCAATTTGATGAACTTCGTAACACGACGCAGATGCTTTTGCAGTTTGGCGTGCCGTTGGAAGATGTTCTTCAACAAGTTCGTAACCTCGGTGACGTCAGTGGTGGCAACAGCGAAAAGCTAGGACGCCTGGCTCTCGCATTCGGCCAGGTCATGGCCAAGGGGCGATTGATGAGCCAGGAAGTCATGCAGATGACGGAAAACGGATTTAATCCCCTGCAGGAAATTTCACGCACTACTGGTCGAACAATGAGGGATCTGATGGCCGCTATGGAGGCGGGTGAAGTATCGTCGCAAATGCTGGCCAATGCGTTCGCAACGGCTGCCGGTACCGGCGGGCGATTCAATCGCATGATGGATAAGCAGTCGGCAACGTTGACTGGCCTGGTTTCGACGTTGATCGATTACAGCAAGATGGCTCTGCGTGCTTTTGGTGACACGTTGGTGCCCTTGTTCAAGGATGTGATGAAGGTCGGTATCTCGGCAGCTCAAGGGATCTCGGCATTCGTTCTTGCCAATCAAGCATTGGTCGCAGGCGTGGCGAAAGTAATCTTGATAGTGACGGCCGTGGCGGCTGCGTTTTTGGCTCTTGGCGTTGCATCGCTGGGATTGAGTTTCGTAGTGGGAGTCATCGCGTCGGGGTTTGGAATGATCTCGGCGATCGCCGGAACGGTGATGGCCGTGTTCACGAGCGTTGGCGGTTTGATCGGTTCGGCAGTGTCGGCAATTGTCGCGGGTGTGTCGATGATCGGGCCAACGATCCTTGCGACGGCTACGTTCTTGGTCGGTATTCCTGGGATGATCGCAGCCGCCTGGTCGGGGATGATTGCGTTCTTCGTGGGCGTACCGGCGATGATCTCGGCCGCGATCGCCACGATGTTCTCGCCGATCGGAATCATGGTTGGATTGGTTGTGGTGGGTTTGATCGCAGCGGGTGTGATCGCGTATCAATTTCGTGATGCGATCATGTCGGCGTTCAATAGTGCGATCGCGTCGGCGAGAACGTTTATCGGGAACGTGGTTGGACCGCTGATCAATGGATTTCGCCAAGTGTGGGCTATCTTCTCCGCGACGTTTGAGGCGGTTAAAGCCGCGTTTCTGGATGGGCAATTGGGGACTGCGGCAAATATCGCTTGGCTGGGTGTGCAGGCGGCAGCGTGGCAAGCAGCGGCCTCCATGGGGGAATCTATTACGTACGTCCTGGATGCGTTGTCGTCGTGGATTCCTGGATTTGGTGCGGTGCGTGACTACATCGGTTCGGTGATCGGATCGATCGGCCAGGCAATACTTTCTGGTCAATGGGAGCTCGCAGCGGCGATCGCCATGGCCAAGGTTCAATTGGCGGTGTTGATTCCATGGAACTACATCGCGGCGACGTTCTCGCATGTTACGACCGGAATGATGATCGCTTGGGATTACTTTTCGTATGGGCTGGGTGAAGCGTTCACGCGTGGTTCGGACGTCATCGTTAACGGTATCAACTGGTTGTACGACAAGTTTCTGTGGCTGCAAAAGGCGTGGGCAGATTTGACGGGTGATACCGAGCTGGCCGTCAATACGACGAAGGCTCAGAAGGATATGGAGGATTATAAAAAGATTCTGCAGGACACTCGCGAGGGCCAACGTACGGCGCGAGCGGCCGGACTGGAGAAGTCGGTCAATGATCGATCGACGGCCAATCAAGGTGCAGCGGCTGCTAGAGGTAAACAGGAGTTTGATCTGCAGGACAAAATCAAAGCTCTCGAGAAGGATGCTGCCGACGCAGCTGCGGTGCCAGGTAGTGGAGGTGGAACCCTGCAAGGGACGGCCAACGTGGCCAAGAACAATCTCGACGCAGCGACTCGGGCAGCGGAAGCCGAACGCAAAGCCAGGGAGGCTCAGGGAACTGAGGCTGCGAAAGTTGGGGCCGCGGGAATCAAGCCTGTCGGCGGTGCCGAGTCCAAGATCGCAGGTTCGTTCAGTGCGGCGGCTGCCGTTGCTTTGGGTAGTGGTGGTAACAACACGGCGGCAAAACAACTGACGTTGACTCAGAAGCTTGTGACGCTGACTGAAGAAGGAGTACGAAAGAAGGGAGCGTCGTTCAGCTAATCATGCCAGAAGAAGATACAAGACGAATTCGATTGGTATGCGGAGGTCAAGGAAAAGTCTCTCGCGATGGGGTTGGTTCGGATCTGACGCTGACCTATGACTGTTGGGATCCGGAAGCAACGCCGGGAAGCGCGGGATACTTCGAGCACCTTTTCAACAAGGTGATAGAGTACGCACCGCTAGATCTGATCGGACTTCAACGTGGTGATATCAGCTTTCGTGAGGATAGCGAAGGCAGTCGTAACTTCATGTTCGATGTTCAGTATCAATCCAAGGTGCCAGCGGATTCGCTGATTCGTTGGTCGTTCGATACGAGCGGTGGTACGGTATTGATGAAGGCATCAAAGGCGACACGAACCTACAAGGTAGCGAGCTTTCCGGATGCTCCTAATTTGCGTGGTGCGATCGGTGTGAAGGGTGCCGAGGTGGAGGGATGCGAAGTCGTTACTCCGCTTTTGAAGCTGACCGCGACGTATCGGCATTTGCAATTTACTACACCGCCGACGTTTCCTCCGACAACTCGCACTCCGGGGCCAGTATCAGATGGGACCATCGACGCCTATATCAAGAAGCTCGCTCGATTGACCGGCCGAACCAATCAGACGACTTGGAAAACATATCTCCAGGGTGAGCTGTTGTTCCTGGGTGCGACGGGTGAGTACGTGCCTGGCAAAGACACCGAGATTCAATATCATTTTGCCGCAAGTGAAAACACAAGCTCGCTAACGATCGGGCAAATTACGGGTATCGTCAAACGAGGTCATGAGTACCTTTGGATCGCGTTTCGTGCGACCGATAGTAGCGGAGAGCTGGTACCACAGCCACGGTATTGCTATGTGGAGCGTGTCTACGATGAATTCAATTTTTCTGATTTGGAAATTGGATCATGAGAAAAGTCAGACGCGGTCAAGCGATCGCTGTACCGGCAAAAGATTGGAATCGTGTCGTTGATGTTGCGAATCGATTGCCTGAATCGGAACCGCAACGCGTCGGGAATAACGATCCTTGCATATGGGTCTATGCCAGTACGAATCGTGCTTTGACTATTGGAGCTCCGGTTGTTCTTACGGCTCCAGGAAGTCTTTCCGGTGACGTAGAGACTCAGCGGCAATTCGATCGCAACTTTATCTATCAAGCAAACGATCCTAACTTTGGCGTTTCGACAGTTGCTTCTGGTTATCCAAATGGCCTGGTTGGTGTGACGATCGAACCAGCAGCAGCGTCTGGATCCGTGATCAGAGTTGCGATCGGTGGGATCGCTTGGGCGAGATTCAAGGGGGCCGACTTCAGCGGCGTTAATGGAAACGCTGTTGGTTTTCTGGATACGAGCGATTCCGAGAATACAACCCATCATCGATCGTTTCCGCTTGGTCATCATTTGCTGCTCAGTCGGACGGCCAAGGGTGCTTTCGTGATGGTCAATGGGAATATGCAACGGGGATGCTTTGCTTTGGCCGACACGTCGGTTCTTGCATTCGGTAGTGGAACAGTCAAGCTTCTTCCTCCCACGAGCAACACACCGGTCGCGACTTGGTTGGTGAGAACATCCAATCGAAGTCAACGTAGCACGACAAACGGAAACATTCTGTGGATTCAACCGGTGAGCGGATCCAATGAAGTCGCAGTGATACAAGAATTCTGCTCGGTACCATTGGGAGGATAGGCGTGCTTGCGACGACGACAATTGGACAGCCTGGCAATCCATGTAGCGGTGAATGCGTTGCATGTCCCGGCGAAGTCTATCACAACGGTGGATGGTATCGATTCGATCTTTGCGGGGCGTCGCTGAAGTTGCCTTATGAAGTAAACCAGCCAGGGGTTCAGGCGGGAGTACCGCTTTCATCGGATCCCAAAGAGTTTCGTATGGTAAGCACGGGGGCGTGGGTCCGGCTAAGTGATGCATACCTGGCATCGTTGGAACTGGGGACTTCCTACGGGCCTGCGGCATACGGTTACGGATCTGAACTGAGACTATGCCAAAAAGATTTCGCTCTGTCGGAAACGGTTTCAATTAAGTCGTTCGATGAAGTCAGGGATTCATTGAGCTGGAGTCGAAATAACGGTTTAGTTTGCATGCCTGGTTCGGCGATGTGTTTTCCCGCTGGTGGCCAATGCATAAGCTGTATAGGGCGGTTGGCAGCGTGGATACATCGCGACTACACAGAAGAAGCATTCTGGAAGTTTTGCCCGCGTGCGGAAATCTACTCTCCGCGTGTTTCGGTTCAAGTTCTATCGGCAAAAATGCCTTTTTGCGGAGACCCCTGGCAAGTTGTTGCCTATAGGGTCTCGCCATCGTACTTCATCGACCACAAAGCGGCTCACGCTGATTGGGGATCTCGCACCGCAACTGCTCGCGCAGAGAAATGCGGACGTTGGTACACCACGGCCGAGTGGTCGCCATTGGGAGAACCTGGCTACACAAACGGACTGAACAACTACAACGCATGCAAAGCAACAATCAATGAGACGCCGAACGTTTTGACTGCGTCTATGCCAGAACGGGCCTGCGGTGCAACTCGACCAAGCCCCACAGCATTGATTTATAGTCTGCTGACAAACTACAACTCAACGTTCTTAGTAAATCTAAAACGCGTTCCAATGGCAGGTGTTGAACCGGTTTATTCTCAATGGTTTCCGGTGACAACCGCCACTGATTTGGAAACGGAAAGATCTGTCGGAACAGTCGCAATTTATACCGGACTAGATACTGCCGCTCTCAAGGACCGCATCACCGTTACTGTTCCGATTCCGTTTGATTATGCGTTTCCTGGATTCAATCCAATTACGGGGTTCAGCGGCGGCGTTGCTCTTGGCAGTTACTCAATCGCAACGACGGACCCGCTATTCGAAACTACGGGCGGCGTTCGCATAGGGCAATTCAATTGGGAACCGGTGGCGGTCAAACTTCGGCTTTGTAACTTACCTGCCAACAACTGCTTCGCGGTGCGTTGCTTCTCTGACACTGAACTTCCGTTTCCAGCATGAACGCTAATCGATGTTTAATATGTGCACAAACAAAAGGTGCGGTTTGTATACTCACGGCAGCTGCTGATTGTCCCGAACCCATTCAACCCGTGTTATCCGATGACACTGCCGACGCTATTTCGGCACCGCAACCAATCACGATTCCATGGGCGCCAGTGCAAGTAAATCATTCGGATTGGCCAAGCATCGTTAAGAGAATTGCAAAACGAAAGGTCAGCTCCGATCTTGGCATCGGCGATACCCTTGAACGGTTATTCTCTTTCGTGGGTGGTCGCCAGTTTAAGCGTGTTATGGAAATGCTCAGCGTTGAATGTGGATGTGGCGATCGCCAGACCTGGCTGAATAATG
>JANODQ010000329.1:0-4724 GCA_031412775.1 Pirellulaceae bacterium
CTTCAATCTGTTCACGTTTTTGATCGAGCGTTCCATCGGCAAGTCGTACAACGGGTTGTGGAACAATGGCGACAATCTTCGCTCCAATTTCAAGATTCATGTAGTACGTGTCTCGGTCTGTGCCTGTAAAGCGAGGCATTAACTTTTGTTGAAACACCGACTGCACAGCAGGTAGTCCGTCGGCATCCACGCCAAGTACTTCGATACGATACCGGTCATCTGGTAGCGTCTCTCCAAACCTCGCAATTACGATGTTATTGGAATCGCCAAATCCAATGTACGTTGGGGTAATGACCACATCGTCGGCGTTACCAAATATGTCGTCGCTACCAGACCGAACGATACGAATCCCGCGAAGTGACGCTGGATCGAGATCGTTGGAACCACTGAATCGAAATATAAGCTCATTGGGTGCTTCACTCAAGACATTGGCTGTCGAAGTATTTCTTGCGTTCGGATCCAAGAGCCTTCCGGAATTCGGTGCGATAGATAGCAGTCTTGGCGGCTCAATTCCTATGTCAGTCGACCGGATCGCGAGAGTCGTATTCAATAGCGACCAAGCTCCTCGGCCTAAAGTTCCTGCCACCAAAATGTCATCAGCCGCGTCGTAATCCAGTTCGTAGGTCAGCACATTCGGAAAATCGGTCCCCAATCGGAACCAGAGCCCAAGGGCAGAGAGACTCGTAGCAAATATTCCTTGAGACGTCCCTGCCACGAGTGTTCCGACGATATCCGGCACATATGCCAACGACCGAAAGTCAGATGTTAAGGTACCCAGATTTCCCGTTATGTCCCTCCAGCTCGTCCCCGCATCGGTCGACCAACTAACTCCACTGCTAGATACCACTGCAACGGTTGAATAAGTACTAGGATCAACAACTAGATCTCGAATCGTCGAGACAGCGGGCTGCGATGGAGTCAATGCAAGCGGCCCGCCGGCTAACGTACGAAGCGCAACACGATTCCCATCTCCGACCCAAAGCACGTCGGGATTAGAGACACCATTGAGTCGCCCACCATAAACGATCGCATCTTCACTGCCTCCGAATCCAGGCCCGACTTCACGAATCGTTGCCCCCTGATCCAAGGATTCATAAATCGAGTTGCTCCCTTGAATTATCAATCGTGAACCGGCGACTGAGTTGGCTTGTAAAGTGGTCTTGAACGAGGGCGTTAATGCCGCACCACCACCAACGACAGTCAATGCAGGAAACGTTGTGGATAGGCGGGTTCCACTTGCGTCATAGATCGTGCTTCGAAACGCTCCAAGGTTTTGAAAACTCGAGTAGCGAATCGACTGTCTGGTAGCAGCGAGAGCAATTTCGTCGACCACAACGTCACCCCCATCGGCAGTGCTAATACTGTCCCAAACCCTTGCTCCGGCGGTAGGTTGATAGGTCGTGCCAGTGTCTTGATTTCCGCTAAAAATGACGTTCGACACACTATCGTAAGCAACATCATGCATTTCGGTTACTTGCAAGTTGCCAATTATGCTGAACCAATCACCAGTGTTGGTCCGGGGATTCGTTAGCAGATAGACCCCTCCATCATCGACTTCAATCAAACTGCCATTTGCATCAAAAGTCATATCCCTCGAGTCGGCGTGGGGAGAGCTGGATGATCTAGTTCCACCTCCGGCAGCCCCCAAAATACTACTGTGCGTTAAGTGGACGAACTGAGTACCAACTGGCCGCGATGCATCGCCTCGGAAAATTCGACCTGAGTAATCGTTCGCACCAATCGAGTTTGGAAAATTACCTGTATCGCCGTTTGACGTTGGTTGCCGATCCCCGCCGACATAAACGATGTTTGGATTGGTTGGATCAGCTGTAATCGAGAAATGGATGGCACCCTGTCCACCCGCAATTTCGTCTGGTGTTCCGGCAACGGGACCTTTCATTCCTCGCGGATTCAATCCTACATTAATGCCGTTTTCGTTGGTCTCAGGTATATCCATGGCGGTCCATGTCGTCCCACCATTAGGCGATCGATAGAGCCCAGCCAAGTTGCCTGCATTAATGATGGCCGCGTAAACTTCTCCAAATCGTCCGGCAGCCAACTCGACATTACTTGTGTTATTCGTGAACAATGCGTCTATCGCCGCATTGCTAACTTTCGTCCAAGTCGCGCCACCATTCGCAGATCGATAAATCCCTTGATTGCCTGCGGTTGCCGGAAGAGCAATTGAAGTGTAGAGAATCGATGCGTTGCGAGGGTCAGCAACAAGATCGTAAGATCGACCAAACGGTAAACCAGTCGATGCCGTTGCATTATTCGTTTGCGTGAAAGTCGCTCCTCCGTTGATGCTTCGAAAAATCCCAACGTTCGCATTTCCAGCGTTGTCGCTGATGTTTACGCTGACCACGATTGTGTTTCCACTAGCGACAATTCCGGAGATGTTTTTTCCAACAAGGACTCCACCGCCAGTAACTCGCGTCCAGTTCGCACCGCCATCGACACTACGCATCAAACCATCGCGATCTCCACCAGCCCGTCCAAAACTACTGTACCGACCATTTCCAGCCCACAACGTTTGGAAACTTGGATCTGCTTGATCAAACGTAAGTGCGCCGATGGATATTGAAGACTGCGAATCAGTATTGGTAGTCCAAGTCGGAGACGATGAGGTGGCGTTGGTTGTCTTCCAAACACCACCATTGGTTGCACCAACATAAAGAATGTTTGCGTTCGTTGGATGAGCAAGCACCGCATGTACCGCACCAACAATTGAATCGCCACCAACAATATTTTCGACTTGACCATTCGTCGCGGAGAAAGGGCCTTGTGCAATCCATGCAGCCATCAAATTTCTTGCTTCAAGATCTTCAAAACGCAAAGCGCGTTGCAACCCTCCGTGAGACAATTGACTTACAACCGAATCTCCAATCACTGCACGCGACACAGTGCTAAGTTGTTTCTGCGTCGTGTTCCAATAACCGCGCAATGAACTCAACATCGAATCACGACATACAAGTCCTTCGATCAACATCTTGCGAAACATCATTCGTAGACGCTGTCGCTGACAAGAATTAATGCGAAACGTTGTACGAGAGGAGCGGACCATTAAGCAAAACCCTCAACCACAGAGAAGCCGAACAAGAACAAGAAAGAATCTAGCAGTCGGGAAGTATAATGGTTCACACATCAGAAATCCACATGGCAAAGCTGCGTGACGCAACAAGGCTTGTAAGGGAAAGAAAAAGACATTCTTCCCTGAGAGGCCTTATCAAAACGGGAGCATAACAAATCCCATCTGTGGATAAGTCTAGATAACGGCCGTCAAGATCACCATTTTATCGTGATCGAACTCAGTGAATTGTACACCTACGGATTAACCCAATTCGGGTCTTTTAAAAACATAAGCCGCCTGCTTCGTTAGAAAAGGGTGCAGGCGACTTTAGGTTGCTTTGAAATTTGAGAATCAATGATTGCTCACGATTTTTGGCTTCCCGGCCTTACATTATTTCCAAATCGTTTAATACCGCTTCCAAAGCCGAATCAAAATCTGTACCTAACTTACGGTTGAGACCATCCGAAGTAAAATCCCATGCAACGGCGTTCAATGCATCATCGGCGATCGATTCGGACTTCTCAAATGCGTTCGAACTCTGTGAGAATGCTTTTTCAAACTCGTTTACCATTCCTGAACTGCCCTGCCGACCGAGAACATAAGCTTGAACCAATTTCTGATCCAAAATTTCTACATCGATCGTGCCTGAGACTGCGATGTCTATGCTTGGTGTCGCAAACGAATTTGCTACCGTAACGAGCCCGCTCTCACCTTCTGCGGATCTGCTCACAACTCGTTCATTAAGGAAGTTAATCACTTGAAGGATGTCGATCGCTGAAACAAATCCGCTTCCGTCTACGTCCAGATAGTTTGGCGGTAGCGTCGTTTCTAGCGGTGGTACTGGACGTGTATTCAAGTAATTGATTACGATCAACGCATCGATCGGCGATACGAATCCGTCGTTATTTACGTCAAAGCGATTCCTTGGGTTTTGGTAGAGCGATGCGACAACGTCAATGCTAACGTTCCCGACATTACTTCTTAATCCGTTATTGTCAGCGACTGTGTAAGTCACTGTTGCGAGGCCAGTGAATCCGGCGTTAGGCGTGAATCGAATGTCGCCGTTCGATAAAACAATAGCAGTTCCGTTAGCTGACTGGCTAACGATTGCGACTGATTCGCGAACTATCGTATCACCGACATCTGGATCGCGATCGTTTGCGGCAACGTCAATTGTCGTGAAAGTGCCGACGACCGTACTCTTCGAATCCGGATTCGCCACCGGTGCCGTGTTCATCAGCAACTGGACCGTGGTTTCTCGCGATGAGGCTCCAAACTCATCCCGCACTTGATAGGTGAATGAATCTCCACCACGATAACCAGTATTCGGCACATAGGAAACCCTGCCGTCACTGAGGACCGTCGCGCGACCATTAAGAGGCACCAAACCAATTACTAAACTTTGGCGATTGATGGCTGAGTCGACATCGATGTCATTCGCTAAAACGTCGAGAATCGTAGTTTGATTGAACGCAATTGGAAGGGAATCGTCCATCGTCCTCGGGGCGTCATTAAGACCGGCAACCGTAACTGTTACCGTTACCAATGAGCTCTCAGCATTATTCACATCTCTTAGACGGTACGTGAAAGTATCTGATAGTGACTGCCCATTCGGAATCGCTTGAATCGCAATTGCATTTCTCGGGTCATACAC
>JANODQ010000330.1:0-2994 GCA_031412775.1 Pirellulaceae bacterium
GCAGGGAACCAAAGTATTACTGTTTTGAGCTGTGCTCCAGCCGTTGGCCCCCGCGTCGGACGTCATTGACGGCGAAAGCGATCGAGACCAAGAGGCCAACGATCAAAACCAGGATCAGCGCTAAGAGGAGCACGATGGCTCCCGGGTAGAGTAGGGAAATTCTTTCGCAGCCGTGAACATCAATCTGTAAATGCTGGATTTTTAAATTGAGGAAGACTCGTCCACTGGTTTAGATGCGAAGGAGCGGGATTAAGTCCGTATTAAAGAAGGAGGAGGAGATCATTTCCAAAGGGCGACGAAGCTTTCTGGACGTCGCCGCCGCACTGGTCCGCATTCGGGATTATGGTGATGGCGTTCTTTATCGAGATTACGGAACGTTCGAGGCGTATTGCCTGGAACGGTGGGAGTTCGGGCGTGCCTACGCTTACCGCTTAATTGGTGCAGCCGAGATTGTTCAAGAATTGTCGCCCCGGGGCGACGTCCTGCCTTCGACCGAGAAGCAGATCCGCTCATTGAGTTTACTTGAATCTCCCGACGACCGTCGCAAAGCGTGGGCCGCGGCTATTGAGAAGGCGGACGGTGAAGAAGTTACATCGGCCGTCGTCACAAAAGTTGTGAAGAGCTTGGTAGCAGACGGTGCGAAACGCCGCACGCCAGAGCGAAAAACGAAACCTACAAAGTCCGCAGATAAAAAATCCATCATCCGTAAGGAATTGCAAAAGATTCTCACATTGTCGAAAGGGACAGCGGCCTTCGAGAAAGTTCAGGCGTCAGTCATAAAAATTGAGGAATATCTTTGACGGTTCCGGAGATGCGATGGGATGCAGCCCTTACGGACTCAACGTATGGGCTTCTGAGATGTATTGTTGGGTTAAACTGCTTACACTGATCCGGTATAAAAGGAAATATCCTGTAAACAACAATCGTGTCAGGTTTCTGAATACTGTAGATGGGCTAGGTCCGGCGGTAATTGAGACAGTGGCTCCTTTACGGCAATTCGACGGATTCGACAAATTCGACACCCCTTCTTTTTCTCACATGGTCAAATCAAATTGGTATGACTGTTTTTTTCCTTCTTTAGATTGTTCTACAACCCGCTTCTGTTCGATAAATAGCGGAATTATACTGCCATAAAGATCCTGTGGGCGAAGTGCCCCGGGTCTATCGTGGTGGCAAAACTTGCTTGTCAAATCGGTTCGAGACAAAGTGACAAGCCCGGTATCAGTATGAGCGCTATAGTCTTTTACTACTCTGCTGTAAATCATCTCAGCGAGTTGATTCATCTCGGCACGACTTCCGAGCGTGTCGATGTATGCAGCACTCCGAAGCCGGAGTGCAACATGAGCTTTCGCCGCGAGGAAAATGTCATCTTCAATCCATCCGTTCCAAATATTTCCTGAGAGGGCAGCACGGCATGCTTGAAAAATCATCGCGATTTTTAAAACGTGAACTGCTTGAGAATTCAATCGCGCTAGATGCGTTTCGGATTCACTTGTTGAACCGTCGTGACTCATTGATTCCGCCGTGATTTCGTAACGCAATATTTCCCAGTAGGTTGCAGTCTTCCCAACGAACTGGGCGATAACTGGCTGTGTAAAAAACAGGTTCCTGAAATATCTCTCCATTTGTAAATACTGTTCAGGAGAAATGCATTGTGGAGAAATCAGTAATCTCGCAGGACCGTCGGCCACATAGTGAAGGAACCTTCTATCTAGGCCTGCTTTAACTTGGGTTCCATGAAACTTGGCAGAGTTGAAAGTTGCACCCAACACGACGCTGGTGGATGTCTCATCGATGCTACGGCGAGGTGACGGAGCTGATCCTTCCTTCGGTATTCGTTTAAGATTTCTCTTAAAGGTTTCCGCTAAAGGTGCGCAATCGTAGAGTTTAAGGAACGATGCTGCAGCGGCCTCGCCATATCCGGTCTTTTTCCAAATAGATAACATAACATTAGCGTCATCCTCAATCATTAGCTTGTCAGGGTCACCACCCTCGGCTTCATCATATTCGTCAAAGTAGGCTTCTACGCTGCCAGTGCTCGGTAAGAAGCGCTTTGCCGGAAGGATCCTACGGGCGATCGTCGCAGCTAGGTTAATTGCGCTAGATTTTCTATCCCCAGGCTTCCCAACAAGAATACTGAAAACATTCGGATATATTTTATTTGCCCCCAAATGAAACCAAACATTTCTAGCAAGAATCGAAGCGATCACAGGCAAAATTGATCCGATAAGAAGGCTGTCCGAGCTTTCCTCAGTCTTTCTCCCGATATTTAAATAGTCGGTGAGAAAAGTATTATCTGGTATTATTGCGTCTGTAATTCTGTGATGAGTAGGCGAATTTGTCGAATTTGTTAGTTTGCTCATAATTTGGCTTCCATTGTAAAAGCGGTTATCGCTTCAGGTATTTTGCCGGTGTGGGTAACGAGTTCCGTTAAGTCCATTCCGTCAGGAGTATCGAAGATAGTCACGTCACGAGCGCATTGTCGTAATTGTTTGGTAAACGGGCCGTGCCACTGTCGTCCTGCCGAATCCCCGTCGGGAATTAAAAGAAACCGAACATCGACTCGCCAAAATTGTTTCCAAATATTCAACAAGGATTTCCACGCGGTTGCCCCGCGTATTCCAAACACAGTCAAATAGCTCGGCCATGCTTGCATCCATCCGCAAACGGACGCTAGCAATATGGCGTCCCAAGCCCCTTCCAACACGATAATGACTTTAGCGACGGAGATCATTTCCGCACCAAGAACAAACGGCGCAGCGGGAATGGAATTTCCTTCAAATCGAGAAGGTCGATAAGTCCACGATGGCTTTAGGTTTCTGTCTACGTTGCGTGCGTGGTATCCGACTGTAACCAACTGCCCTTGCCTATCCGCCACAGGCATTGCGTGAAGTGGTAATTGAACCGGGAAAGCGAAGAAAGTCCCTTGTCGTGAACGTATGCAACTGAATTGGTTTCTCTCGCATAAAAGTTTGGTTGTGCCTGGAAGCCATC
>JANODQ010000331.1:0-3473 GCA_031412775.1 Pirellulaceae bacterium
TTAACCAATCACCTTTACGGAGCAACTTGAATGGCACACGATTTAGCGACTACGAATGGGAAAACATCGATGGCTTACTTTGGCGAAACGCCATGGCATCGACTGGGGACGAAGTTGAATGAACCGGCGACTGCGGCACAAGCGATTGAAGCTGCAGGGTTAAATTACCAAGCTGATCTGAAGGTGATTCAAACGACTGGCGGCACGTTAGTACCACAACGCAAAGCAGTTGTTCGGTCTGATACTGGCGAGGTACTGGGCGTTGTTGGAAACAGTTATGTCCCTGTGCAGAATAGCCAGGCTTTTGGATTTCTGGATGCGGTCGTCGGTGATGGAAGTTTGCGTTATCACACTGCAGGAGCACTCGGAAAGGGTGAACGAGTTTGGATGCTCGCTAAACTTCCCAATGAAATCAGAATCAAGAATTCTGAAGATGTGACGGAGCAATTTTTACTGATGAGCAATTCTCACGATGGAACTTCGTCGCTTCGAGTTTTCTTTACTCCGATCCGAGTCGTCTGTGCGAATACCTTGGGAGCAGCCGAGCGACGGGGACGACGGCAAGGAGTATCGATCGTCCACAAGGGTGATCTCGACGCGAAGGTGAATGAAGCTCAAGCGGTCCTGGGACTTGCGAAGAGATTCTACGATAGCCTCGGAGAGAAGATGAATGTTCTGGCGAACTACTATCCCAACCGCAAGAAGATCGAAGACTACTTTGAATCTCTATATCCAAATATTCCCGACGCGAGAAACACTCGATCGGAGAACGTCCGAAAAGAATTGATGCATCTCTTCGAACACGGTCGAGGTCAAAACATCCCCGCCACCCGACTATCGATGTGGGCTGCCTTCAACGCTGTCACGGAATATGTCGACCATCATCGATCCACACGTGGAAAAACCGATCTCGATCGAGCAAGTCGACGGCTGGAGTCCGCCTGGTTTGGTAGCGGTGCAGGACTGAAAGCTGTCGCATGGGAGTCTGCTTTGAATCTCGCGGTTTAAGCGATAGGCAAATTTGCAACAGGGTTCCGAACGAATCTTCGAAACATGATGTGACGGAGATTTTGTTCGGAATTCGAACTTTAGCAAACTTCACGTTTCATCACTGACCCACGTATGACAGGTGGCTCGTTTCCAATTGGATTGTAATTTGATTTAACCAACCCAACGAGGAACCTTTGCCAAAAACGAAACGATCAAATCAACAAAGTGGGCACGCTCAAAAGGGTCGACTCATCGCAATCGGCGACATTCATGGCAATTCAAAAGCATTGGCATCGTTACTGGATCAGATCCAACCAACTGCTTCAGACACAGTTGTGACTCTCGGTGACTGCATCAATCGCGGCCCCGACAGTCGTGGGGTCCTTGAGCAATTGATCAACCTGAAAGAAGTCTGCAATCTAATCTGTGTTATGGGGAACCACGAAGAAGTTATCTTGGAGGCGAAAAGACATCGAGATGCCCAACAACGATGGGAAGAAATGGGGGGCCTGGAGACATTGATATCCTATGGGGATGCAGCATCGATCAAAGACATTCCCGACGAGCACTGGAGATTCATCGAATCGTTCGTGCCCTACTTCGAAACAGAGGAATACATATTCGTTCATGCAAATTACAGCTGGTACACCACCATGAGCGAGCAACCAGCTTCGCTGCTGCGATGGAACAGCATCGAAGAAGAACCACCGAAGGCTCATATCTCGGGCAAGACTGGTGTGCTGGGGCATTCACCCGGCGAGGTACGAGATCTTGGATTCTGTTTGTGCATCGACACGGGATGCGGGTTCGGAGGGCCACTCACAGCGATCGATTTGAACAATTCACACTGTCTGCTAGTTGCAAGTAATTAGGTTGAAGACTTGATCTTCGACGATTGCAGAATCTTAATTCCTTCTTAGCATAAATAAAATTCATGACAGGCAATAAAGCAACCGATTGGTACGTTTCAATAAATGGTGAACGCAAAGGGCCATTATCTCCAAAAGAAATTCGATCGCTTGCCGCTTCTGGCCAGCTGAAACGAGAGGATCATGTTTGGAAGGAGGGACTCGTTGATTGGGTACCAGCAGTTGAGGTGAAAGGACTATTCGTAGGCCCACCACCTCCTCCTTCATTGCAGACTCAACAACACAATCCGCCCGAGGACATTTGGGCTCAATTACCAACTACTCTGACACCAATTAGGCCGTCTCGACATCCAGAAATCCAACGATTCATAGACAACATTGACACAATCGAAACTCCAAAAGAGTTTCAATACTTCACAGAAAGAACGAGGGTGTGGGGAACGGCTGAAGGAACCGGCGGCCCATTGGGGTTGAGCATGAAACTATTCGCAAGCTCGGTTATTCTTGGCTTGGTTGGTGGGGCAATTGCTGGACCAATTGTTCTCCCTATCGCAGGGCTGCTATTCTTGGCTTCATTGATAACGGGATGTGTCTTTTTGCTCCAGCCGATAAAAGAAGCTGATACCCTCGTCAAATTTGAAATAGACTTTTCTGGTCCACAACCTCGTTGGCATTCAAACGATGAAGCCTTTTGGAAAAACGTTCGAAAATTCTTCCGCGTTTAGGCGATGTGCTTACTAATACTATCGCGACAAGGAAAACGGCCTGAAAGAATGTCGATTGACGGCGGTTTGTCCTCGTAGTCGCTGAAAAAGAATTCAACTTCGTGACCCCTTTGATTCCAGCCAAAGCATACTCAATTAACTTGCCCCAACTGGAAATTGAGTGCTCGGACGTTACTCACGAAACACTTCACCTGAAAACGTGTACGCAGCTACTTTCGCATAGATTGAATAACACCGTCAATTCCTTGTCATGCCGAATTAGAAGCGGTATAAACAATGTTCTTCCGAGATGATCTCTGGTGAATAGTGACTTAAACCATCGAGCGACTATAGATCTTACAAATGGATTCAGGCGAACTACTACTCGAACACGTCTTGCGACATCTGGGCGCGCTTGCGGTTCAATACGTACACGTTAACCCTGAAGGCAGTGAATCCAAGGAGCTTGTTTCAACGTACTCAGGCTTCTTTTTAACTCTCGGCGACGAATGGTATTTCGTCACGGCGGGCCATGTGTTTAATGACAAAGATAATGGAGTTCATGCACTTGTTTCAAAAGGACGCATTAGGGTAACGCAGTCGACCATCTGCGACTATTTCCGATCTTCCGCAAAGCATCATTCAGGCATTCCTGTAGACTTTGAGTCGCTGCCAGTATTTGCTGTTTTCGATCTTGACAATGAGCTTGACTTTGCCCTGATTCATCTTCGTCCTTTCTATGTCGATGCATTACGAGCCAATGACGTGCGGCCGATTACTGACACAAATATTGACGCAGCACACGGTTATCCTGAAATGCTTTACCGAATACTCGGATTTCCAGACGAAGCCACTTTAGTTGATGACAACGACGATTCAATTGTGACCTGGTTGCAACCGTCTTTTATTG
>JANODQ010000332.1:0-2429 GCA_031412775.1 Pirellulaceae bacterium
GTGGTGCTCGGTCATGAGTTTGGCGGAGTGATTGTCGAGCTCGGGGCGAATGTGGATGGTTGGAAGGAAGGAGATCGAGTTGTCAGCGAAACTGCGGCGATCATTGATCCACAAAATCCGATGTCACGACGAGGACTCTACAACTTGGATCCAACACGAAAAGGATTCGGTTACGGTGTTCACGGTGCGATGACCAAGTATGTCAAAGTTCCTTCACGTATCTTGCATTTGATTCCAGATGCGTTGCCTTTTGAGCATGCGTGTTTGACAGAACCATGCTGTGTTGCCTATAACGCAGTCGTGAAGAACGCGCGGATTGAACCCGGTGATCGTGTTGTAGTTCTTGGGCCGGGAACGATTGGGATACTTTGTGCAGCAATGGCTCGGTTGTGTGGCGCGGAAGTCGCACTCGTGGGCTTGGAGTCCGACAAGCATCGGCTGGCGATTGCTGAGCAATATGGTTGCGAGAGCATTATCGGTGATGCAAAGCCATGGGCATTGAAGCGAGATGGGCTTGGCTGTGATGGAGTTATCGATGCGGCCGGAGCGAGTGTGACTTTAAAAATCGCGATCGATATTGTGCGTCCAGCAGGATGGATTTCGAAGGTCGGTTGGGGACGCGACCCGATTGGATTCAGCTTGGATCCGATAGTGCAAAAGAATGTTACTCTGCAGGGTAGCTTCAGCCACAACTGGCCCATCTGGGAACGCGTCATTGCTATGCTCACAAGTGGCCAATTAAATGTCAACCCGATCATCGGTGGCGTATGGCCAATTACGGACTGGCACGATGCGTTTGAGAAAATGCATAGCGGCCAAGTGGTAAAATCAGTCCTCAAACCTTTCTGAAAATTTTTCGACGGAAGACAGAAATCATCATTCACTACCAGAGTTAGCAATCCACAATGCCAAAGTTAGCCGCCTTCCCGAAAGCGTTCATGCAAGCTCTCTGCAAAGATGGCTCCATGAAAATTGCCCAGTGGATTGAGTTCGCTTCCGCGCTCGATGTGCAAGGTCTCGAGTGGTATGCGGGATTTTTGGAGATGGAAGATGAAGCTAGTTGGGGACGTTTTCGTCGCGAGGTAGAGAACACCGGCAAAGTCATTCCGATGATGTGTTGTTCCCCGGATTTCACTCATCCCGATCTTGCGTTTCGCAAAAATGAAATTGCCAAGCAGAAGCGATGGATTGATATGACTCACGCATTGGGAGGAAGTTATTGTCGAGTGCTCAGTGGTCAGCGTCGTCCAGAATTAAGCATTGATGAAGGGATCCAATTCGCGGTCGATTCGATCGAGGCGTGCTTACCATACGCGAGATCGCTTGGCATCAACTTGATTATAGAGAATCACTACAAGGACGACTTTTGGGAGTACCCCGAGTTTGCTCAAAAGATGGATATCTTCTGTCGTCTTGTTGAACAGATTGATCATCCTAATTTCGGTGTGAACTATGATCCCAGCAATACATTCTTGGCGGGTGAAGATCCGGTCGAGTTGCTCAAACGCGTTTCTCACCGAGTTGTCACGATGCACGCAAGCGATCGTTATCTAACGTCGGGCACTTTAGAAGATTTGCGGAACGAAGAAATTGGTGTCACGGGCTACGCAAAGCGACTCAGTCATGGCGAGATCGGTAAGGGGCTCAATGACTACGATGCAATCTTTACCGAGCTGAGACTTGTCGGATTTGATGGTTGGATCAGCATCGAAGATGGAGTCGATGGGATGGACCAGCTCGCGCGGAGCGTTGAGTTTTTGAAGCACAAAATCGCAAAGTACTGGCCAAGTTCCAATCGGTAAATTGCATTTGCAATTTTCGACGATGGTTTAAGCGACGCGATCGCTCAGAGGAGCCGATTCGGGCGAGGTTGGGGTGGGCATAACTGCACCCACGATCATGACTCCCAGAGAGCAACCGTCAAGGAACCAGCAGGGGTCTTCGGCTAACATCGTTCGAAGGGTCCCAGCCGATACCACAAATAGCACGGCGAAGAAGGCTCGTTCGGCATGGATTCTGAAGGTTGGGTTTTCCACCAAGCGGGCGACCCAAAGGCCAATAGCTGAGGCTAAGGGAACAATCCATGTACAACCGTCGGCCGCCTGTTCGAACCATTCCATCTTTTTTCACCTTCCTTGGCGTTGTCTTTTTTCGGTGACCATCCTGTCACACGTCGGGAAGCACTTATGAAGAAATTGTCAGAAAGATTCAAGAGAGACTTGGGGGTTCATTCCGATGTTTTGTCAAGTCTTTGTTTAGGCGAGCTTTTACTAGGAGTTTTAAGCGGGGGAAGTTTGCTATATGATCTTCGTTAGTCAATGTGTGAACGAATGGTTGCGACTACTTTTTGACTCCGCTTGTCCAGGTGTCGCTCGGGCTAGGCATGATGAAATTGTTGATTTCTCCGAGCGATTGGCTCCGTTTTCAAC
>JANODQ010000333.1:0-4022 GCA_031412775.1 Pirellulaceae bacterium
GGTAAAAGCACCTTGCTTCATTTGCTTGCGACCTTGGATCGGCCTGATCAGGGTGAGGTTCATTTCGATGGCCATCGCATCGATCACCTTCCAAGACGCAGTCGTGATCAATTTCGAAATCAACGTTTGGGAATGATTTTCCAGTTCTATCACTTGTTACCAGAATTATCGACATTAGAGAACGTTCTCGCGCCAATCATGATTGGACGGTCGGCTATTTCTTATTTGATGAATCGAAGATCCATTCACAAACATGCAAAGGAATTGATTGAACGCGTTGGACTTGGGCATCGATTGCATCACAAGCCGAGCGAGCTTTCCGGCGGAGAAATGCAACGGACAGCGATCGCACGAGCGTTGGTAACAAATCCAGACATCTTGCTAGCAGATGAACCAACCGGAAACCTGGACCAAGAAACCGGCGCTGGCATCTTAGATATTCTCAAAGAACTCAATCGCGAGCAAGGGCTGACGATCGTCATGGTGACACACGACGAATCGATTGCAAAAAACTGCGATGCGGTTGTAAGACTATCTAAAGGTCGTGTGGAGTCTGTTGCTTAAGTAACGCTTTCACAAACCAATACATCTAATCGCTCGCCGTTGCAGTCGAGTGATGTTTCAGCAAGGACTCTCGAGCCCTTGAGGTGGAAGCTGAAGTTGCTGCCGACTGTAACACTTGGAAGTGATAGGAATGACGGCGATTTGACAAGGCTTTTGATATTCCCGCCAATCATGTTCGTGATTTCACTGAGAACGTCTTCCAGATCGGAATCGGAAACTTCAGACGGTTTCATTTGCAGCATGTTGCATACAGCCTGTCGAGTGAATGCCTCGGATGACTGGATCACCACAGCCCCTTTCCATTCTCCGCTAATCCCAATGCAACCCGTCAAGCGTTTACCGGCTACTGGTTCGGCATTCCCCGCCATTGGAGTTGCTTCCATGCTGATCATGGTGCTTAGAATGTTTTGGGTGATGCTAACTATATCTTCTTGCGATGGGTGCATTGCGTGGACAACCTATTTAAGGACAACGGACAAACTAGTTTAACTAACTGGATTTTTACATTGACAGTGTTTAGGCAGTTGCGAACAAAAGTATACCGCCACAAGGCACGCAAGCTATTGAACTCCCAATTGGAATCAAAGCTTCCGCTTCGTGTTAGGTACGCTAATTATTAGCGATTGCCTTATTACTGCGGTTTGTAACAAACCGCTTTGCCGATTTGTATTCGTTCAAAAGCGACGTTCAAATTCATTGTGGTCTCTGCTCCACCGAGGAACAGAAATCCGTCAGGTTTCATTGTTTTGCGGACCTTGTTGAGGATATCACGCTTCGTTTCAGGGGCAAAGTAAATCAGAACGTTTCGCAGAAAGACAATGTCTGGCGACTGCATTACTGGGAAAGGTTCGATGAGGTTGACGACTTTGAATTCAACCATTTTGCGAATCTCTTCTTTGATTTGCCATCCAAGTCCTATCTTCTCAAAGTTTTTAAGAAGCAGTGGCATTGGAAGCCCGCGATTCACTTCGGTTTGGTTGAAGATTCCTTGCTTAGCTTTATCAAGAATCTGAGTCGATAGATCACTTGCGATCAATTTCACCTTCCAGCCTTGCAGTTCCGGAAAGTGTTCGCGAATCACCATGGCAATTGTGTAGACCTCTTGGCCGCTGGAGCACGCGTTGGACCAGATTGTAATCGTCCGATCCTTTGCTCGCTTCTCGATCAAGTCTGGAATGATTTGTTGTCGTAACGCGTCGAATGGGTGCAAATCTCGGAAGAAGCTTGTCTCGTTGGTCGTCATGGCTTCGACGACTTGCTGTGTAAGCTTTTGCGAACCGGGTCGTTGAAGGGCTCTGACAAGCTCCTCTAGTGAATCAATATTATTTTCACGAGCAACTGGGTTCAATCGAGACTCGATCAAGTAGGATTTACTTGGTTCAAGTACGATCGCCGCCTTGTTTTTTACAAGGTTGCTGATGAAGTCAAACGTATTGGTGTTGAGTGTAAGTGTAGTCATGATTGTGTTATGTGCAGAGGGTTGCTAATGAACGTGCCGAGCGACCTGCTTTGGCTTCTCGAATAATCTCATCGGCAATCTTGTTCAAAGGGAGGACTTTGTTGGCAAGTCCCAATTTGAATACGGCCCCTGGCATACCCCAAACAATCGAGGTGGCTTCGTCTTGAATCAGTGTGCGTCCCCCTGCCTCGCGAATCGTATCACATCCTCGAGCGCCATCTTGTCCCATACCCGTTAAAATAACACTCAGTACGTTCGGTCCGTAAATCTCTGCAACGGAGCGGAACAAGACGTCCACTGCAGGTCGACATGAGTTTTCCGGGGTTCCTTTACTTAATGCAACTTTAACAGTGGTGCCGTCACGTTTTAGCGTCATGTGGTAGTCGCCAGGAGCAATCCAAACTCCGCCAGGCTGAATGACTTCGCCTGCAGTAGCTTCGACGACCTTCAAGGAAGAAAGTCCGTTGAGACGATCTGCCAAGTGCTTTGTGAACAATGCAGGCATGTGTTGCACGAGTACGATCGGGACCGGTAAGTCTGCCGGTAAAAGTGGAATAATATTTTGTAACGCATTTGGACCGCCAGTAGAGACACCAATGGCGATGATGTCGATTGTGCCAGTCCGACTCTTGTTAAGTGTCGTCATGAACGACGGCGACACACCAGTTGGTTGTGTTCGAGCAACTGGCCGTAGCTGGATCGGTGCGGGAGGAGGTGATGTCCAAGGGCAAAATAACTTTATCTTTGGGATCAGCTCGGTTTTCACATTTGTAATAGCTGCGTTCACGCTGCCGACGTTCGCAGGCTTACAAACGTAATCGTTAGCGCCCTTAGACAAAGCATCAATTGTGGCCTCGGCGCCCTTAGAGGTAAGCGTGGAGAACATAATCACTGGAAGCTTTGGATATAGCTTACGTAGCTCGACCAACGTCGTGATACCATCCATCTCTGGCATTTCCATGTCCAGAGTAATGATATCAGGATTCAGTTGAGGGATTTTCGCCAATGCGATCTTGCCGTTTGCTGCGATCCCTGCGACTTCAATCGCAGGATCGCTTGACAAGGCATCGCTCAACAACCGACGAATCACCGTCGAGTCGTCGACAACGAGAACTCGGATCTTTCGACTCACGATGCGACTCCGATTCCAAGAATTTCCAGCTTCTCGACTAGCATCGCCTTATCAAAAGGCTTCATTACATATTCGTTTACGCCAGCCACAAAGGCCATCGCCATACGTTCCATTTCGGTCTCAGTTGTCACCATCATTATTGGTAGATCTTCATACTTTGGATTCGCGCGGACGGCCTTGATAAACTCCAACCCGTTCATTTCGGGCATGTTCCAATCGACTAACACGATGTCAGGAATGCCGAATTCGTCAAGCTTGGCCAAGCCATCCAATCCATGGATCGCTTCGGTGATCTCGAAGCCTAGCGATTTCATGATTTCGCCAATGATTCTTCGAATGGCTCTGGAATCGTCGATTAGTAAAGCACGCATGAGTATTATCGCAAAAGTGGCTATTGGATTTAGCTAATGGATTGAAAAAGGCTGGTCAAGTTAATAAGTGTAGATCACTGAGAGTGGTAGTTTTAAAGTTGCACGCATGTTGCACACTTGCAACGCAAGCAACCTAAACGTCAAGTGTAGAATAGGCTTCCAGCCTGTGAACGAATTTAGTAAAACGCAGGTTGGAAGCCTATGCCACTTTTAATTTCTTACGCGTAGATTACACCGACTGATAACTACCACCGAAGCCAGCCTTGGAATTGGAAACCGGTGCCATTAGAGGTCGGCTTTGCAGAGCTGATCGACGTAGATCGAGATCACCTTGTTGATACTTAAACTGGCTTACAAGCTGCTGGAGTGTTGCTGCCATACGGCTCAGTTCACCAGATGCTTGTTGGCAATTATTCGCACCACTGGTGGTGCTATTGGCTGCACCTGCGACGGCCGTGATGTTTTCGGCGATCTCACTGGTGCCCTTGGCTGCTTC
>JANODQ010000334.1:0-12710 GCA_031412775.1 Pirellulaceae bacterium
CCCTAACTGATTGGAAACGAGTCCTGAAGCTGAAAGTGTTCCAATACCTGTAGTTTTGTCGATAAACTCGATCCCGTTTCCATCGTTTGAAATCCGAGCCTCAAGGCGACTGGAATCCACCGCGTTAACCGCACTGACCAATTGTCCAAGCGTACTGGGTTCACGTGTCGCGTTGAAATCGACGTTGACAGTGGAACCATTCTTCAGTGTTAACGTCAAGTCGTTCCCTGCACCGAACGCGATGCCTCGACCGTCGCGAAGTGTGTTCATTCGTGTGCTGGAGGATAGGAAAACTAAGTCTTCACCGTTAGCAGTAGCAGATCCGACATTAATACCAGCTAGACCTAGATCAGCAGCAGTACGTCCCGAGCCGACTTCCTCCACGATGAGGTTGGAAGCGTTCAGTGCAGTAGCGTCGCTCAAAACAATTCGATCGCCGTCGGTTTTGGCGGTGACTCGTAGGCCAGCGGTCGTATTGATCTGCTTCACAACATCATCGATCGTTATCGCTCCACTAAGATCGACTTCACGAGCAGAACCGCTTCGATCTGTGATGCGAATTTTGCCTCGCGACACGCCCAGTCCACCTCGCAAGTCCTCTAAGGCACTTGAGCCATCTACGAATCCACCCGTCCTAACGACAAAGTCGCCCGCTTGAACAGTGTCGCTTGCTTGCACGAACGCATTGGACGAAGCCGTTGCGGTCTGGGATGTCTGAACAGTTCTGACCGAGTATGTGCCCGGTGCTGGACTTCCCGAGGCGTTTACGCTAAGAACATCCGGTTTGGATGACGAGGCGGTTGTCGTTTTGAAAAGAGTTTCGCTCCCGATTCGGTCCGACTGCAATTGAACGCCAATAACCGTTGCGGTGAGTTCGTTCAGAATGACTTGCTGGGACTGAAGTCCGGCAATGCGCCCTTGCAGACGATCTCTCGGTTGAGCAGATATCTTGACAAGCTGATCGACCGTACTTGTGATATTCGTACCAGTAATCAGACCAATGTTGGATTGTAAACGACCCATTTTATTGTCTTCAAACAAAGATTGTTGTTAGGCGGCCCTTTTAATTTGCCATCTAACTTTTGACTCGCCCGATATATATGCTTAGTTTTCGGTAGCTAAGCCCGTCCGGGTTCAGGCTATACCGTCCGATCCTGCGAGTATTCCGTTTCTAACGATTAAAAGAATTTTACAATCGTCATCTAACTCACATCAATTATTCATCTTAGGTGAACCTCCGTCCTCATATAACTGTTACAATTCGCACGCTCACAATCTGGCTATTGGTTGGTCCAATGCCGGTTTTTATGAATGTTTTCTCAATGCGTCACGCCATGCTTGTTTAGCGTTATCCGAAGGAGTTTAGACTTATGAATCGTAGAATCAGTTTTTACCTGTGCAGTTTGCTTTTGGCTTTCGCAACTCAAATCAATGCGGCAGAAACACTCAAGGTTGATTCAGCAGCATCGAAAGTCGACTTTGTTGGCAAGAAAGACGACGGAAAGCACGTTGGTGGATTCAAGAAAGTGGAAGGTACAGCCGTCGTAAATCACGATACACCATCCACAAACTCCCTTAAGCTAGCAATTGACGCAAAGAGCTTGTGGTCGGACGACGACAAACTAACTGCCCATCTTTCGAATGCTGACTTTTTCAACGTCCGCGAATTCCCAACCATCACCTTTGAATCGACAAAGGTTGCAATGAAGGACGACAATACAGGTGAAATCGTAGGCAAGCTCACGATGCTCGGAAAAACAGTTGAAACCACCGTGCCAGTGACCGTTGAATCCAAGGATGCAGAGCTACATCTCCATGCCAAATTCAAAATCGATCGCACCCAATGGGGAATGAAGTACGGCGTTGGTAAGATCAAGAATGAAGTCGATTTGGATGCTCATTTGGTTCTCAAGAAATAGTCTTCAAGAAACAATCATTTGTAAGTGATTCAGTTTATTATCCCTTTGCTGGCTGCAACCGCCGCTAGCCTTTCCGGAATCTTCTTTTGCGAAGGACGCGCACCTGCCTTTCCCTCCAAGCTAGCGATTGCTTTCCTCTGTTGGATTGGACTTGCCGGAAGCCAGTGGATCATCACTCAAGCTCCAGACTTTTCTGGACTCGGAATCTTCTTTCCGAATCAAGTGTGGCAACGAATTCTTTGGCCAATTGGTCTCGTTTTTTTGTGGAGCGCGGTGCTTGAATCGATTGGTCGCAAGCTCGCGGAATCAACGCGACTGTTGCTCTATGTGATTTCATTCGGCTTGACCATTTACGCATCGCTTCCTTTCGCTCCAATTTGGGAAGATCTGATCCCAGAAAACGCGATGTGGTTACTTGCGTCTCTGTTAGCATCTACATGTAATCTCCACGCACTTTTAATGATGTTCGATGACGAAAGATCAAACTCGGGAAAGCGTTGGGCGATGTGGATATTAGTAGCCAACTTTGGAGCCATTGCGGGTGTAATGTTTTCTCAAATTGGAAGCTTGGGAGAATGGTGCCTCGCGGCAATGGTAATGACAGGAGTGAGTGCAAGTGCGGTGTCCATTAGTGGCAATTCAAATTGGACTAAAGCGATCGTCCCACCGATGTGCTTACTCTCCGCATGCCTCGTCGCCAACGTGCGATTTAATGCAATTGAAGTCAAACCATGGTGGATATTCGTTGTCCTGTTTCTCCTGCCAGCGTTGATTGCCACAACGGATTTAATTTTAGAAAAGCATCTCAAGAAGTCGACAAGGTTTACGATCTCAGGATTGATCGCAATCGCTATGAGTGTTGCTGTAATCGCCTTTGTTTGGTTTGACCCTAATCCAACCGAGGACTGGTGAAGTTAGTCGATAGAAAAGCTCCATGCCTTCTAATCCGCAAATCTGAATCCGTAATCAGATCCGCTTGCCAAGTGCAATAAACCGAAGCCATTGAATTGCGAACCGCGTCGTTGGACGCTGCACCGCAAGCGGATGGCTAGTCCTTCGGAAACGGCTATCGCCTCAAGCTCAGAAAGTCCTGCGTTCTACGAGTAGCTGAAGTTTCTGCAGACATCAAAAGCGCGGCGATCAGCGAGAATCGATAAAAATTTTGCTTGTTTTCCAATCAGTTTGTGAATAATTGACTCGGTACCTGGCTCATTATTAGGCGAGCCGGTTTTGTGACGCTCTCAACGAGGATCTTTGACTTTGGCGGCGGTGCCTGATAGACCACTTGACCCGTCGACGGTCGAAGAATGCCATCTGGCATTTTCGAAAATGCTCGAAAATTACGCGTGGGCGTTCGTTCGTGATCGTGCTTTGGCTGCTGATGTTGTGCAAACCAGTTTTTTGGCTCTATCTCGTTTTGGTGGCGATGTAGCAGCCGAGTCGCGTAAAAGTTGGCTTTTTCGAGTCGTTCACCGCGAAGCAATCAAAGTCAGGAATCGAAGCAAACCGTATAGCCAAACCGATGCGGAAACAGCAAACGCGGTCTTAGAAGTCCGTGCCAGTTATGAAGTAAGCCCACTATCGAGAATGGTAGAACAAGAGAATTTAGAGTCTCTCAGGAGGGTCATCGCCGACCTTCCTCGAGACCAGCAACAGGTGCTGAAAATGAAATTTTTCGAAAACAAGACCTTTGCAGAAATCGCCGATTTGATGCAAACCCCACTCGGGACGGCTCTCTCCAGAATGCGTCTTGCCCTCGAGCGTTTGCGAATAGCCACCGAAGAAAAAGAAGATTGAAGGCAAAACAACGAAGATGCTTACTCCTTTAAAAACGAACAAGGACTCCCAGCTGCATTTGGAAGCAATGCTGTATCTGTTGGAAGATCCAGCATTAGACCGCGATGCATTCGAGGCTCGTTTAGACAACGATGTGCAATTAGCTGAAGTTCTTTCCGAATCTGTCGCCATGTTTCAGTCGCTCAAATCGCTGGAGCTTCGAGGCCCAGAATTTGTTTCGCGAGAAGCCGATCTGGTTACAGTTCGCCATCCCGCGCCACAAGCTTCTGAATCTTCAAGGACTCGCGGTAGTCATCCGACTTGGAACCTTGTTACTTGTGTTGCGGCTTCCATCGGTTTCCTCGGCTTTTTGGGCTGGATGATGTTTGAGACGAATCGCATTGGGCCTGTCGAGCACGACTTGTTGACTCAGAACCCGGTCGCCATAAAAAACATTGTCTACGCGTGGAGCGAGCTTCAACTGGATAGCGGATCGAATGCAAATCGCAGCGATGATTCGCTTGTCGACCTGAGTGATTCGGAAGAAGAGCTAACACTGGTTGCTCATGACGCATTCAGTGAGAAAGATGTCCCCGAGTGGCTTGTGATGGCTACCTTAGATAGTCTAGGAAATAACATCGAAGCGAACGATTCCAAGGTACTGCTCCAATGATCCTTTGCAGTCTTTCACCTTTGTTTTTAAGGATGACGCTTGCGTCCTTTCTGATCCTCACACTCTGTCTTTCAGTAGCGGTCGCTCAAAAGAGTGCTACAACCGACGACGCGCAGACTGAGACGTCATTTGAGCAGAGTGAAAGAGAAGCGATTGAATTTGTTCAGGAGCACCACCCTGAATTGGTCTCACTCCTGGAATCGCTTAAGTCGATGCGAGAGAAGGAGTATCAAATGGCTATTCGCGAAATTTCAAAATCAAAAAAGCGGCTTGATGGTTTCGCAAAACGTGGTCCTGAAATATACATGGTCGAGCTCGATGCTTGGAAGATCCAATCCAAGATTGACCTCTTGGTCGCGAAAGGTATCGCTCGCGAGAAGGAAGTCGACAACGACGTGATGCGTGGATTGCTGAAAGACCAAGTTGAAAACCAAAAGAAGCGATGGAAACATGAGTTGGAAACACTCACGAAGCGGCAAAAGCAGATCACGGGACTGCTTCAAATGACTGAAGGGCACGAAGAAGAAAAGATCGATCAACATTTGACTGCGCTACAAAATCGAGTTGGCAGCAAAATTGGAAAATCGAAAAAGTCAAAGCAAGAAGCGAAACGTAACCCATGAGTAAAATCGGAATCCTCTCTACCGTGACTATTACCATGCACACGACAAAAATTACGACGAATACTACAATGCATACGACAATTCGAACCACGAAGAAATCCGTCTTCGTATTGGCACTGAAGCAATCGTTCTTAGCGATTGCGCTCTTGCTTGGGTGTTTGATGCCCGTGCTCGCAGAGGCTCCCCTCGCTTCACTAGAAGCACGCTTCAAGCCGAATGCCCAAGGGATTGCAGAAACAACAGAAGTACCCGACTTCCAAAGACACGTGTCGCCTCTTCTTGGTCGGATGGGTTGTAATGGTCGCGCTTGCCACGGTTCCTTTCAAGGCCAAGGCGGCTTCACTCTATCACTCTTCGGTTACGATTTCGACTCCGACCACAAAGCTCTTCTCGATCAAGATGCAGGTCGTGTGGACACGAAAGATCCGCTAGTCAGTCTGATTCTGACGAAGCCCGTCGATGCCGATCTGCATGAAGGGGGACAACGATTCAAGAAAGATGGTTGGGAGTACTGGGTCCTTCGAAAATGGATCGAAGCAGGCGCTCCAAAGTCAACCAACGCCGCAAAGTCAGAGAATCAAAAGCTAGTACGACTAGACGTTAGCCCATTAGAAATTCAGTTCGAATCGCGAGATAAAAATCAAAACTTGCGGGCGATTGCATTTTGGGAAGATGGAACCAAAGAGGATGTGACATCGCTTTGCCGATTTTCAAGTAACGACACTTCTATCGCCAATATCGACGAAAAAGGTAATGTAACGAGTGGAGAAGTAGGAGACACCCACGTTGTTGTTTCTTATGACAGTGCTGTTGTCCCTGTCAGTGTTATGAGGCCAGTTGGCGTACCGGGCCAGCTTCGGCAACAGATCGCCAATAGCAAAACCGAGATTGATCGGCTGGTTCTTAGGAAGCTCGACAAGCTTGGCATTCTTCCCTCTGGTAATGCAACCGACGCCGAATTTTTTAGACGCGTATCACTCGATGTTGCGGGTACCCTACCGACTTCAGATCAAGTACGTCAATTCTTGGACGATTCAACTCCGGACAAACGCTCAAAGATGATTGAAACGCTGTTGGCATCTCCTGGTTATGCCGCTTGGTGGACCACGTTCCTTTGCGACATGACAGGCAACAATGATGACCAATTGAGAAACTTCTCACCGCTTGCACAAAACTCCAGCCAGCACTGGTACCAATGGATCTATGCTCGCGTAGCGGCGAACGTCCCCTACGACAAAATTGTTGAAGGTATCGTCACAGCCGTTTCGCGTGAGCCTGACGAGAGCTACGCGGAATACTGTGAAAAGATGACCGAGATCAATGTTGACAAAACTGGGAAAAGCTATGCAGACCGAAGTGGTTTGATGTATTACTGGGCGCGAACCAATCAAAGAACAGCAGAAGAGCGAGCGATATCTTTTGCTTATGCCTTCTGTGGAGTTCGCATTCAATGTGCTCAATGTCATAAACACCCGTTTGATCAATGGTCTAAACAAGACTTCGACCAATTCGAGCGACTCTTCGACGGGGTAACTGCCAATCAAAACAGTTACATGCCCGAGTCGAAAGAGGACGTTGATAAGATGCTGACGGATCTGGGACTTGTAAAATCTCTCAAAGGAAATGACCTTCGTAAAAAGCTCGAAGAGGTCATACGTGATGGAAAAACAGTTCCGTTTCCTGAAATGTACGTCCGTTTAAGCAAAATTCCCGATTCCAAAGCCAAGGACAAAAAAGACAAAGAAAAGAACGCAAAGAAGATCGCTGCCGCTCAGAAAAAATATCCGGTTGCACGTTTGCTTGGGGCCGAGTTTGTCGATTTATCGACTGTTAGCGACCCTCGCGTACCGTTGATGGAATGGCTCCGAAGAAAAGACAATCCATACTTTGCAAAAGCCATCGTCAATCGTGTTTGGGCGCATTATTTCCAAGTTGGAATTGTAAACCCTGCAGACGACTTGAATCTTGCCAACGCACCCAGCAATGCCGAGCTGCTTGACTACTTGGCAAGCGGATTTATTGAAACCGGTTACGATTTGAAATGGTTGCACCGAACGATTTTGAATACGGAAACATATCAGCGCAGCTGGACTACCAACCAAACAAATCAGCTGGACAGAAGAAATTTCTCACACTCGCTACTCCGTCGTTTACCAGCCGAAACCGCTTATGACGCTTTGAGAATTGCTCTGTCGAACGACAAAGAAGCTCAGTCGATTTGTGCTCTCGAAAGCGATCGAGCGATGACGATGCCGGGTGCTAGCGCACAGAATAAAAACGGTAAGAACGGCGCATCCAACTATGCATTGACCGTGTTCGGCCGATCAATTCGCGAAAGCAATTGCGATTGCGACAAATCCAGCGACCCAAGCCTATTGCAAACTGTCTTTATTCGAAATGATTCCGACGTTCTTAAGGCGATGAACGATCCCAAATTCAGTTGGCTTGCACAGGTAGCAAAAGAACACAACCTGACTCCAATTCGAACAAACTCAGACACTCCTGAACCAAAGCAAATGCAAAAAGCAAGCGTTAGTCGTACCTCGGAAGACTATGATCGCGACATCCGTAAGTATCGCAAGCAACTTCAGATGCTTGAGAATAAAGAAGGAAGCGAAAAAACTATTCGAGACGTGAAATCGCGACTTGCGTTAGCGGAGAAGCGTCTTCAAGAGTTGACACTTGCCAAGGACAAATCTTCTAATTCGGAACCGCAATCTGAGCCAGTCTACCTATCAAACCTATCGTCTAAGAGCGAAGTCCGATTGAGTGATGAAGTCTCTACAAAAATCGTTGAAGAGATTTATCTTCGTACGCTTTCTCGCAAGCCCACCTCGGTAGAAATGGAAACTTCGCAGAAAGCGATCGCTGTTGCTGAAACTCCTTTGAACGGAATCAGCGATGTACTGTGGGCTGTGATCAACACTAAAGAATTTATCTTGAACCATTAAAACCTTTCACTCATTAATTTAAACCAACCAACCTCTCCATCCAACCTTTAAGCATTCAGGAACCAACGATGTCCATTCATAACTATTGTGACGGAATGAAGCGACGCGATTTTATTCGCGTCGGATCGCTCGCTACCGGTTCGTTTACCCTTGCAAACTATCTGAGGATGGCCGAGGCGGGGCAAGTCAAAGATGGTAATGCAACCTCAGGCATCTTCATTGATCTCAGCGGTGGCCCGTCGCACTTGGATACCTTTGACCCAAAGCCTGAAGCACCAGAGGGGATTCGCGGTGATTTCAAAACCATCCCAACATGTGTTTCTGGGATTCAAATCTCCGAACACTTGCCAAAAATGGCAAAGAACCTTGATAAATACGTAATACTTCGAGGCGTATCGCATACGTTGGCTGCCCACAATCTCGGCAGCGAATACGTGAACACAGGGAGTCGGCCTTTAGCTTCGCTCGAATATCCTGGCTATGGTGCTGTTCTATGCAAAGAGCGACCTGTGGATTCTGATATTCCGGCTTTCGTAGCTATCCCAAATAGCGGGCAGCGATCAGGCTTTTTGGGTATTCAATATGCTCCGTTAAATACTGGCGCTAGTCCGCAAGCGGGAAAACCATTCAACGTCCGAGGAATTTCGCTAGGTGCAGGCGTCACGGTCGAGCAGCTTGATCGACGTCAAAATTTGTTGAAGGATTTGGATCACACTTTTGCATCGATGGAAAACCGAGATCAGTTGCTCACGGGACTCGATCGATTCAGCGACAAGGCTTACTCAATGCTTACGAGTGAACGAGCTCGTTATGCTTTCGATGTCTCCAAAGAAGACGCTACATTTGCCGCTCAATTCGGAACAGATTCATTCGAGCAGAGCTGTTTGCTGGCGGTTCGACTGATTGAGTCTGGAGTTCGATTTGTTTCCTTGCGAGTCGGTGGTTGGGACAACCATACGGATATTTTCAATAATCTTAGTACAAAGCTTTTGCCCAAGTTGGACGGTGGTGTTTCGGCTCTGCTAATGGGTCTTGAGCAAAAGGGACTCCTGAGTTCGACTTCCGTGATGGTTACTGGTGAGTTTGGGCGTACTCCCAAAGTCAACACGCGAGCAACGTTAGGCGGTCGCGATCATTATCCACGATGCATGTTCATGCTCATGGCCGGTGGAAAGATTCGCGGTGGACAGGTGATTGGTCAAAGTGATGAAACGGCTTCGGGACCGGCTAATGATGCGATTACTCCGAGCGATGCGGCTGCTTCCTTCTACCACAATTTGGGAATCGATCCCAAGCAAGAGTTTCAAACCGAAACCGGCCGCCCCATTATGCTCGTCCGTGACGGTAACATTATTCCACAGTTGTTTGCTTAGTTTGCTTAGTCTGTTTCCATCGTTTTTGAAAAGGTATCTCCTATGAAGAAGTCCGTTTTGTCTCTCTTGATCGCTACAGCCATCCTCTTTCAGTCGGGCGTCACGTCTGCTCAAGAAAAAGGTGGCAAGAAATCTCCGTCAGCAACGATGGTAACCCAATTCATGAAGCAAATTGAAAAGGCCGAACTGCCTGAAGAAATGTCTACCAAGATAAAAGAGACCTTCGCGAAAGTTGCAGAGGAAGTCAGCTCCAAGCGAACCGCTGCCGGTATCACCGCGGAAACGCTCAAGAAGCGTACAGAAGCGATGAAGACAGCGAAAGAAGAAGGCAAGAAGCAAAAAGAAGCTCAAGCTGCAGTAGAAGCTGCTATGGGATTAACTGCCGAGCAATTGACCGTCTTTAAGGAAACAGAAGTGATGCTTTCGAAGGTTCGGGTTGAGATTGGAAAAATGTTGACCCCTGAACAGATGGCAAAACTTCCTGAAAACGCACAAGGTGCGTTCAAAGAGAAAGTAGCCAAAGGTAAGAAGGCTGCTCAATAACTACGTGCGATAAATAGTCAGTGAAAAACAAAATTGGGACATGAGACTGGAGCATACACCGCAAGCGTGTGGTTCGGGCTTATGTCCCTGTTTTTTGCTTTTAACGTCAATTGCTAAGGAATCTCTATTGGAAATTGATCGGTAAGAGTTGTTACTTCTTAACGACTTACTGACCGAAGCGATTCGGCTATGATCGAGGTCGCTTGGTCAATTTCGAGTTCGGTCGTGAATCTGCCGACACCGAAGCGAATTGAACAGCGGGCTTGGTCTGCGGTAAGTCCGATCGATTGCAATACGTGACTTGGGTGGGGCTCTGCACTCGTACATGCGCTTCCGCTACTCATGCACAGCTCTTCGCAAAGCAGCATCAATGTCTGGCCCTCAATCCCCTCCACTTCGATGTTGAGGTTTCGCGCGAGCCGATGCTGGTCATTCAATACAGGACCATTCAATCGAAAGCATTCGCCTTCTATAGCCTGTATTTTTTTCCAAAGTCGATCGCGAAGATTACGATCTCGATCGTTTGCTTTAGGCAACTCTTCAACAGCCAGTCGCAGTGCTTCTGCCATTCCGACGACACCAACGGAATCAATCGTCCCAGAACGAAGATTTGATTGCTGGCCACCGCCAAGGATTTGAGCTTGAAGCCGAATACCAATTGGCCTTGTTGCAACATACAAACCTCCTGCGCCTTTGGGACCATAGAACTTATGAGCTGAAAAGCTCATCAAATCGCATCCCAGTTCAGCGACATCGAGTGACTCATGTCCAATGGTCTGCGTGGCATCCGTGTGAAGTATCGCACCAACACGATGACAGATCGCGGACAGCTCTCGTATAGGTTGGAAACAACCAATTTCGTTATTGCTATGCATGACTGAAACTAAAGCGGTCTTGTCTGTAATAAGCTGAGAAGCTAGCTCTAAATCAATCTGCCCAACCAATTCGTGCCCCTGCGGCCACACAGGCAGCAAAACCACTTCAAAGCCGTGGTTCTTAAGTCGTTCAAGAGGGTCTAAGACTGCCCTGTGCTCGGTGAGGACGCTGACAACTTGACGACGTTTTTGGCGAGGATGAAGGCAAACGCCGAAGATCGCCAAGTTATTCGCCTCCGTCGCGCCGCTGGTCATCACCAATTCGTTCGCGGCCATATCCGGATCAAGATTGAGGCACGATGCAATTGTCCGAATCGACTGCGAAACTTTTAAAGCGACTTCTCGACCGGCTAGATGAGTCGTGCTACCAGCGTTTGCGTAATCGATTTCCATCATGGAACTCATGGTCGCAATGACGCGTGGATCAACTCGCGTGGTCGAGTGATTATCGAGATAAATCATCAGTAGTGCTGCTCCAACAGATTGGCAATTCTGGTTATCGGCACAGTCTTTGTTGCTTAGCGTTGATCATTAACCGACCGCAGTGACATACGCGATCGCATAGGCTCGGCAGTGCGAGATGCTAATCATCATTTTGTCGATTCCAGCAGCGATCGCAATCTCATGCGCTCGATTGGTTAGAACCAAAATCGGCTTTCCGCCAACCTCGTTTTGGACTTCGACGTCTGTCCATTGAATCCCTTTAGACCATCCGGTGCCAAGTGCTTTAAGAGCCGCTTCCTTAGCCGCCCAACGTCCTGCATAATGCTGATTGGCAGCTCGACGAGATGAGCAGTAAAGTATCTCGCGGTGCGTATAGACACGTTGAAGGAAGACTTCTCCGTGCTTTTCAATCATTTGTGCAATTCGATGGCATTCGATGATATCGGTACCAATGCTGACAACACGGTTGGGCTCGTCGGATTCCGGTTTCATATTTATCTACTTTATCCCACAGGCCGATTCGACGCGGGCCAGGACTTCGGAGGCTTTTTCACGTGCCTTGGCAGCACCTTGGTCCAGTACGTTCCGAACATATTGAGGATTCGACTCCAGCTCGACGCGCCGTTCTCTAGCGGCTGCGAAATAGCGTTCAGATGCATCGGCAAGACGTTTCTTGATATCGCCATATCCGAATCCGCCGCGACGATAGATGTCAGCAACTTCTTGGGTTTCTTCAGGTGTCGCAACCAGCTTGAGCAGATCATACAGGTGATCGCCTTCAGGCTCTTTTGCATCTTCCATCGGTCGCGAATCGGTTGAAATCCGCATGATTTTTTTTCGTACATCTTTAACGGATTCGAAGATTGCGAGCGTATTATCGTAACTCTTGCTCATCTTCTCGCCGTCAGTGCCGGGCACTTTCGCTGCATCCTCTACGACCTTTGCTTCGGGCATAACAAACGTTTCACCGAAGTGCACATTGAAACTTCGCGCGAGGTCTCGACACACCTCGATATGCTGAACTTGGTCTTCGCCGACTGGTACCCAATTACTATCGTAGAGCAAGATGTCAGCAGCCATAAGAACTGGATAAGTGAATAGCCCAGCGCTGGCGGGCAGTCCTTTCGCTTTCTTGTCCTTGAATGCATGACACCTCTCGAGCAGTCCAAGCGGCGTCCCGGTCATAAGCAACCAACACAATCGCGATACTTCTGGGATCTCCGACTGCACAAAGAGCGTGGCTTTAGCAGGATCCAAGCCTAACGCGAGCAAATCGATAGCCGCATCCTGAATATTCTGTCTCAAGAGGCTGGCATCGCGAATAGTGTTAAGGGCATGCAAATCCGCAATGAAGTAAAGCCCCTCATGCTCATGCTGGAAGTCGATGTACTGCCGAATCGCACCGAAATAATTCCCCCAATGAAATCGACCGGTGGGTTGGATGCCTGAGAGAATACGCATTGATAATTAATTTAAGGATTGAGTTATAAGCAGTAAGTACAGGTGCTGGTCGCGATCGATCTTGCAAAGCCG
>JANODQ010000335.1:0-3770 GCA_031412775.1 Pirellulaceae bacterium
GTCTGACTAAATAGCACCCAAATTCTACAAGAGTTCGCGTTGCGGACCGGTTATGTCAAATCCATTCGCACGTGTTGGATATCATTCGCGACTAACCACTCCAGGAAGACTTCTTGGTCTTCGCTGATCTCGATCTCAGCGATGGATTCTGCATCCAGTGGCGAGACTATCCGAACAACACCATCGTCCAGCCACATGGCCGCGTCCTGACGACGTATCCAGTAGTCCTTTGGGCCCAAGACTGGTGCTCCGACCGCATCGCCTGGCGTCATGAAGTAAACGACTTCCAAACGAAACCGTTCTGGCATGGTTAGCGGATTGACGTGCGGTTGGTCGACCGCGATTACGTGGAGCATTTTGAGGTACAGATTCGAATACGAAAGTAGGATCGGCTTTTTCGAGACGCTTTACAAAAAGATGTAACCCTCTTCACCGTGTTGCTGAACATCCAGTCCCTGACGCTCTTCGTTGTTTGAAACGCGGAGACCAATCGTGATGTCGACAAGCTTCAGCAGGATTGCTGAGCCGATTGCGGCAAACACGATCGTTACTAGAATCGCTCCGATCTGAGCCGTCAGTAGTGGGCCACCTTCAAGCAGTCCAAGTGGTTGACCATTGTTCAAATTCAGGCATGCTCGTGTTGCGAAGACGCCGGTAAGGAGTGCTCCCAGGGTGCCTCCGACTGCGTGGATGCCGAATGCATCCAGAGAGTCGTCGTATTTAAAAGTTGCTTTCAAGACACTACAGGCCAAAAAGCAAACAATTCCGGCCGAAGCACCCATGATCAAAGCTGCCATCGGCTGAACAAAACCAGCTGCGGGGGTAATGCAAACCAATCCAGCCACAACTCCTGAGCTCGTTCCCAGAAGCGATGGCTTTCCGCGATTGACCCATTCGATCAATGCCCAAGCTAATCCACCAGCGGCAGCTGAGAAGTGCGTGACAGCAAAAGCACTTGTCGTGATTTCGTCTGCTGCTAACTCGCTACCCGCGTTGAAACCGAACCAGCCAAACCAAAGCATCGACGCACCAATCGCTGTGTAAGTCAAATTGTGCGGAGGCATTGGCTCGCGACCGTATCCCAGTCGCGGGCCAAGCATCAAACAGGCCACCAGCGCCGAAATTCCCGAGCTAATATGTACTACTGTACCACCGGCAAAGTCGAGCCCACCGATGGGGTTTCGTGATGTATTATCGGTGTCAGGAGTGAATGCCAGAAGCCCACCATCCCACACCCAGTGCGCCAGAGGACAGTAGATAAACGTCCCCCAAAGAATCATGAATACAACCATCGCGCTAAACTTCATGCGTTCCGCAAACGCTCCACAAATTAATGCTGGAGTGATGATAAAAAACATCCCTTGAAAGAGCATGTGCGAGTACAACGTAATCGGCGTGTCAACACCGCCGACTTGGAAGAAAGGAGTTACGGCAGATTGAGTTTCATCGTTCCAAGTTCTTTGAACACCGTTCATGAACAAGTAATCGCTGCCACCGATAAATCGATCGACAGCACCGCCGTTTCCGAACGCCAAAGAGTAACCGTAAATCGCCCAAAGGACTGTCATCATGCACATGAGGAACATGCACTGCATGATGACGCTAAGAACATTTTTCTTGCGAACAAGGCCACAGTAGAACAAGGCCAATCCGGGAGCTGTCATAAACAAAACCAAGGCGCTGCTGATCAGCATCCAACTGTTATGTCCAGCGATGGCGGCTCCTTTGACATCGGATACCCAAGCGGGGGCTTCGGGGGCTGGTACAACACTCGTCATGGCAACATCCATTGCAGCGGTTGCAGGTTCGCTTGACTCTTGAGCAACCGCGCTCGCGCGTAGCAAACCGATGCCCTCGATTCGATTGTCAAAGACTGCATCGAATGAGACGACAATGACCATTAAAAACGCCGCATTTAAGAGCAGCTTTACGCTTGGAACACGCATCATTATTTACACTCTCCCAAACCCGTTGAAGCGGATGAACGGACGGAAACGATTTTGAACACCATCCACCTTTTGAAGGCAATCTCACAATCCTAAAAAACATCCTGATATCTCTAGTTTTGAAGCAGAAGAATTAACGGCCTTCTCGTTAAATCAACTCAAACGCATTTGCGTCCCTCAATCTATGGTTGGCCACTCGTTTGAAGTTGATCGACTAGCGCCCTACGCGAGTTGATCAAATAACGCCTCAGGGGTCAGCTAATTGGCTAAAGCTTGACACGCAAACTCGATTGATTTTATCGTTTTGGAAAGCGGTATACTTCACCTACCGATAGTTTGTCTTCCAGGCCAAGAAATTCCTAGGGGGCGTGTTTGGCCTTGTGAAAACTGGGCCTCGCTCTGGAATGGAATATTATACGAATGAGACGCGTGTTAGGCACAAAACCAGCGTCACCGAGTTCTTTGTCAACGTCGAATTTTAATCAGCCGCCGCTGACGTCATCTCCTCAGTAATTATCACGTTACTCGTCGGTAAATTGATGACCAGTGAGGCCTGCTTTCCGTGTTCTCCCTATCCAATAACTCAGTTCTCGAACTTCATCACGATCGGCTTGGATCACTCAAGCGGTTTCTGCCACGACTCATTCGGTGTCGTACCTACGCCATGCTGAGCGTTATAGCGAACCATTTCCAAGTAGCCTTCTAAGATCAAGTGAGCAGCGACTCGATCGATCGTTTTCTTTTTTTTGTTCCGGCTGAGTTCGGCTGGTGCAAGAATGCGATTAGCCAGTGCGCTGGTAAATCGCTCGTCAAAAAACCTGACCGGTATATTGGTGAAGTAGAATAACCACTGTGCGAAATCTCGTACTTCGACCGACTTTTGACTTTCCTGCCCATCGCAATGCAGAGGCAGCCCAAGCACCCAACCAGCAACATTCTCGCGTTCGCAAAGCTTCTGAAAGTAATCCCGATCCAGCGGCTCGGTTCGTCGATTGTAAGTATCCAACGGACCGGCCCACGTCCGGCTAGGATCGCAAATTGCAATTCCAACTCGCACCGTACCGTAATCCACACCCGCCAAGCGACCTGTCTCTGGCCAATCACCAAATACCATTGTCGATCCATTATTCGTCAGGTCTTTGGTCGGGATTTTTTGGGGTAATTCGGAATTAGGCATGGACTCACTATAAGTAGTTGGAATTCGAAACGCACGTGATTGCGGAACAAGGCCGGAACAATATTCGATAAATGTTTTACAATACACTTTTTACAATACACGGACTCAAACAAGTCTGATACCGATTTAATGCTAGGGATTTCTCAACATCATGATTTTGGAATGGTACTGGTTGGCACTGATAGGATTTGTCACGCTGTTCCTGGGCGTGTTCGCTGTTTGGAGGACCGAGTTCCAAGGCCCCAAGGCGGGGATCAAGGCTCGCATGCAAGATTTTGCGAAACAAGCAGTTGCGACGGCTGCCAAGGAGCACCAGATCAAGCTGGACCATTCCGCCGACTCGATCGCAACAATTGACACAATCCTGGAAGGATTCTCCCGTCGGCATCGGTCTGAACCCATCTCGGAAAAAGAGCTCAGCCAGATTGTCCTGACGTGGGGCGCGTATGTGGGAATGACACTTATCAAGCACCACGGTGGCGATTGGCATGTCGATAGTCCTACCGCCGGTGCGAATACTTATCCGATTTTGTTCTTAAAACCAAACGCCTTGAATGGCAAGAATGCGAAAGACAAATCCCAAAGCGACAGGCCAAAATCACAAACGCTCTCAGAAGCGATCCCGGTGATTTGGTGCCTCAAACGAA
>JANODQ010000336.1:0-13639 GCA_031412775.1 Pirellulaceae bacterium
GAACTTGGCAAAGTTCGCGTGACGAATCAAACCATTTGGCGGCCTAGTGAAAACTCAGCCGCTGGCGCTAGCCGCGTTGTTGGGCGTTCCTGCGCAAGCGGTTAGTTAGTCGCTTGAACACGGCTGGCGCCTGAGGCTCAATGCATTGTGAGTTGAGCCGCATTAGTTGACGTTGCCACAATTTGCCAGCTTACCCCCAAGGCTCGGTCTAACGAAAAATGGATTTTCATCCTGCCAGTTACAAAGTGATCCAATGTAGCCATATCAAGTTGCTACATTATGCGAAACGAAAAGTTACCGTAATCGTTGAAAGAATTATGATACGACCTATGTTGAATCTTCATCACGAGCATCGCGCTCTGACATGCGCTGTTGCGTGCTTGCTGACAAGTTTTTTCTCGCACCGTGAACTGACGGCTCAAACAGTGCAATTGCCAACGACTCGAGTTTTCTCCCTGGATACGACTGTTGCGGTGCCGGATCAGGGATCTGCTTACCTAGGTGGAATCGGTCGTTCAGCAACATCTACCAGTCGCCGAGGTCCGCTATCAACCAGTCGTGCTTATGGGCAGAGCTCAACGCAAGGCACGGCCAGCGTGAGCGCGAAAGTTATTAACCTGGACGAACTTGACCGAGAGCTTCGCATTCAAACAACTCCCCCCCAGCGAGCGACATACGGTTTCGATCGATCGCGAGAACCCAGCGATGATAATGCGGACTCGAAGAGCGACACGGAGAAAGCAAGAGACGCTCTTAACAAACCCAAAATCGCTACTCGAGCCCCCGAATTGAACTTCGGGTCACGATTGACTGTGAATGAACAACCAAAATATGATTACCTAGCCACCCTTTCTCACGTCCCGGCACAGCAAGAGATTTCATCAACTTCCTTGGAAGACGCCGCCTACTATCTTGAACAGGCTAGGCAAGCCAAAAACAAAGGACATTGGTCAGCGGTTGAAGTTTATTACGGCCTTGCTTGGAAAGCTTTACCGCCCAATCGAAGGCAAGCCGCCATTGCACATTGGAACAAACCAAAGCTAGAGCCAACCAAGAAAAGCCAGACTCCGAACGATTCCAAAAAGTTTTGAAATGAGATTTGCCGCATGAGACGATCTGTCGAAGTATAAGCCTTAGTAAGTTGCCCGTCCGATCGCGAATCGTTCGCTTGCGGTGTATCATCTACCAATAAGTTGCGATGCCTTTTCCACCACCCAATCCCCGAAAACCATTTCATCTCTGATACTAAATATGAACCGAAGAACCTCGTTACAACTCGCAGCCGGATCGTTTGCCATGGGACTTACATCTTCCGTCGCAAACAACATTACCCTTGCTGCGGACTCGACCACACCCCAGGATAAAAGCGTGGGCTCAACTTTCGCAGAAGCCGCCAAATCAATCTCGTTTTGCTTGAATACGAGCACTATTCATGGCGAAAACATTCCCGTCACGGAACAAATCAAAATTGCTTCCAAGGCCGGCTACACGGGTATTGAACTTTGGGTTCGTGATGTTGACAAATACATTGCTGGAGGAGGAAAGTTGTCGGTACTTCGGCGACAAATCGCAGACGCAGGCTTGCAAGTCCAAAGCGCGATTGCATTCGGCGAATGGATCGTCGATGACGAAGCAGCACGCAAGAAGGGACTTGTCCAGTGTGGCAAAGACATGGAAATCATTCGTGAGCTTGGCGGTCGTAGAATTGCCGCTCCACCTACTGGTGCAACGAAGCAAGCTGGTTTGGATCTCGATCGAGCCGGAGAACGATATCGCGAGTTGATCGAAGTGGGCCGAGCTCGTGACGTCGTGCCTCAATTAGAGGTGTGGGGCTTCTCAAAAAACTTGCATCGTCTCAGCCAAGTCCTCTATGTTTGCGCGGCCGCTCAACATCCTGACTCCTGCATCTTGCCTGATATCTACCACCTCTTTAAAGGCGGCTCCGATTTTTCAGACGCACACCTACTACCAGGTTCGCGAGTCCATGTGCTGCACATGAACGACTACCCTGCCGACCCTCCGCGCGAAACCATTTCCGATCAACACCGCGTCTATCCCGGTGACGGTGTTGCCCCCATTCGATACGCTCTCCAAGCCATGATGCGAAACGGCTTCGCAGGAGTTCTATCACTCGAACTGTTTAATCGCGACTACTGGAATCAAGATCCAAACATCGTCGCTGTAACAGGCCTCGCCAAGATGAAAGCATCCGTCGCCGACGCCATCACGTAGAAGCTTTGGAGTGCTCCGGCTTGCCGGAGCTTTAAGACTTATCAATCGTCTCTCAATCCAGTCAATTCAAGCAATCCCAAAACGCCCGATCGCTCGCGAGTCCCTCTTCAACCAACATTTTTACCGCAAAAGCTGAGACAAGTCTGAACACTCCAAAATCGTCGACTAATTAAACCAGAGTCCAAACCCAAGAAACTGGCCACCAAAGGCTCGGTTGATTTGTTGCCAAGTGTCAGGTGACGTTAGATTCCCCTCTTCAAGGTAAGGTGTTGCTGCAGTGCCTTGCCCCCACAGCACAAGGTCGAACTGCAGTGGCTCAAGGAACACGCGTCGCACGTTAACGCCTCGACTTGGTTTGCCTCGCCAAAACGGGATCAGTTTCTTTCCTTGAAGAATTGATTCCGCCTCATCAAGCGCCTTCGTCCAATTTTCCACCATTTCCTGAGTGACCTTCACATTGATCGCGCCTGACTGTTTGGGACTTGGTATCCACTCGCGGTCGTCGTCTGTCTCAGCAAGGATTCGTTTCCACATCTGACGGCTCAACGCCACTGCGTCCTCAATGTGCTTTAACGCAACCGGTGTTCGACGAGGTTCAATCACCGGAAATCGAATCATATGGATGATGGCAATGAAATCAGATATCTCTTCCACCGATCCAAACCAACCACGATTTGGGGAACGTGCTGATTCCAACAGAAAGGCATGCCGGGTCTTTGCGTGCTGAAACAAACGATGTGACGCAACATCAAACAGTCCTTCCGCATCATAAGCAACTACAAGCTCACTTACAGCGGCTAACAAATGGCAATAACCTCTAAGCCAATCGACATCAGCTCTATCAAACACAATCGTAAAATCGCCCTCGCGATTATCAGGCGTTAAACGGAAGTTCCGAAGAATGGGTATCAAAGTCAGCGATCGAGTCTCGGCAGTCCCCAAATTGAGCACAACTCGCCCCACATGCAAGGACAGCTTTACCTCTTCCGATTCCACTTTGGACAAAGTTGCCTCAACCATTGCAAGATCGTCCAGCCACTCTTGATTGATGATCCTTAGTTTTGCATAAGTAAGTAACTCGTCCGGCTCAGAGACATCAGCAACGTCCAGCGAACCAGCTAGTTCAAATCGCGGGCGTGGACCATAGACAGCCAGCTTTTGCCCCAACTGCTGAACTGCTCGCACGAACTGCGTAACCCCCAACCCAAAACGAGCCACATCATCCTTCGGTTGTAACTTGAGGTGTGTTTGCAGTTCGGCAATCCCTGCGTCAAGTCGCCCAGAAGCGAGAAAAACGTCGGCGTCCGGAGCCGCCCCTGACGCAGAAAGAGAAACGGCGATGCATGCAACAAACCAAAGACGCTGGCACATGAAAGTTCTCCTTTGAATATTTCAATAAAGGGCTTAATATACCTTAAACTCAAGGCACTAGAATTTTACCTATGAGTGTAAATTCTCTTTGCGTTGATAACCTTCACGAAATAGCCGAGTCGTTCTGAACTTCCCCAAGATTGGTAGACAGTGGGATTATCTTCAAGTCGCTGGTCGTTGGTCGTTGGTTGATGTGGTTTTCTAAACGGCGCAAAACATCTGCGGGTGTTCTGGCTTCAAGTTTTGCGGGCTCGGCATAAACGCCTCGTGGAACAGCTGAGACAGCTGTTCTACAATGTAGATCAGCTGTCCCCAGCTGATTAGCGCACTGAGTGAATGTCAATAAAAGTTGACGACCCAGCCCAACGGAGTCTCCATCATCCTCTATAAAATCTAATTCTGTGTCTACAAGTTTTGCGGGCTCGGCGTAAACGCCTCGTGGAACTGCTGAGACAGCTGTTCTACAATCAGTACTCCTAGATTTCAAAAATAAACAAGAAAACCTGGGGCTAAAGTATGACTGACAACCCAACAAAACATGTCGTTTTCAATACTCTAGATCGAGAAGCTGAAATCGAAATTCTAGAGCGGAATTTGCCTCACTGGTTCCAAGTAGGGGCTGCTATCTTTGTTACCATTCGGGCCGCAGATTCGCTACCCAAAGAAGTTCTACTCCGCATGGTTTCAGAACTACGCCAATGGCTATTGCATCAAGGGTTACCTTGTCAGCTTGCTGATCGTGTCCTAAAGCAAAAAACTACGATGGATGATCAGTTAATCGAACAACTTAGCTCAAATCAAAGACGCGAGTTTAAAAGATTAAGCGATCAATTATTTCATCGATCATTAGACAATTGCCATGGTGCATGTCTGTTTAAGCAGCCCGACGTTGCAAAAATTATTACCAGTGCGATCCGCAAGTTTGATGGCGATCGGTATGACTTGGATAGCTTAGTGATCATGCCGAACCATGCACATGCAATTGTTCAGTTCCGAGTGGGTTTCAATTTTAATGTGATTGGCCAGAGTTGGATGAGGTATACCGCTCGAGAGATCAATAAGCTTCTGGGACGATCGGGAGTGCTATGGCAGCCCGAGCCATTCGATCACATCATTCGAAGCGCAGACCAATTTAAGTACCTTCAAAGCTATATTGCGGATAACCCGCAAAAGGCGAATCTAAAAGTAGGCGAGTTTGTATATTGGAATGGAACAATGTAGATCAGCTGTCCCCAGCTGATTAGCGCACTGGGCGAGTTTCTATCAAAGTTGACGTCATGGCCTATCGGAGTCTCTCTCATCCTCTATAAAATGTGGATTCATGGCTACGGGTTTTGCGGGCTCGGCGTAAACGCCCTCGGGGAACAGCTGAGACAGCTGTTCTACAATCTCAGTCGACTGGCCGTCTTCAACCAAAGGCCAACTCATAACCAATGATAAAGATCGCCGCGTCAACGATCGCGTGGCTTATCCAACAACCAAGGAGCGTACCAGTCCGATGGTAGATCAGAGCCCAAACGACTCCTCCTACAGCGACCCCGCCAGCCCCGAGGTAGGTGAGCGGACTTCCCCATCCAAAGTATCTTGCTAGCACGAGTATGTGATGAAGCATAAATCCGACTGATGAAATGAAGACCGCATTTCGAATCGACAAGATATTCGAAAGGCTCCCAAAGACGAACCACCGCCAGTAATACTCTTCCATCAAGCTATGCACCGTTGCATATCCAACGCCCATGAAGATAACGAGCGACAAAGAATTCACACCAAACTCGTTTAGCTTTTCATCGATCTCGACCGTCGGCCCGTCCATCAACCCATAGGGCATTAAAACAAATCGATTCACGCAGTAAATAGACAACCCAATCGCCAGCCCTGAAACCAGTCCAAGCCAAATACTTGCTTTCCATTGGATTTGACTTGCACCACTATGAAAACGTACTTGCCAAAGTCCGAGCAACACCACCCCAATCAAAGGGAGCGAAAACTGAAGCGACTTGCCTATCGAAAATGCTGTTTTTTGAAACGATGCGGGGCTGCTTGCAAGCAACGTAAAATAAACCCAAGTTACCAAAGTCGGCAAAAGAATCGCAAGCACCATAAATGCAATTCGTAAACGCCGGCGATCGTCTTGTATGGGAGTGGCTGAAGGAGAATCGCTCAAATTAAACTTTCAGCAAAGTAAAGAAAAAATCGAAACCAATGCGTTAGGCATGCACATAACAAAATGATTGACCGAATAATGAAAAATGATTAACTAGCTTTTTCCTGCTAATCGCCACCGATCTCTGAACAATAGTATTACGGTACTCGCAAGGATGATAACCAAAGACAGTGTGACTGAAAAATAGGCGCCTATAAGAACCCAAGAACCCTTTTTCGCTTCAACAACATCTTGCTGAGCTCGAAGATCTGAGAACGGAACACTATCGAGCGTTAGAAGTGGGCTAGCAACCCCCAACCAACGTAGCGGTTCGACTTGATTTGCATCTTCTGAAAAGGTCGTTGCGAGAACAAACACTGCGATTGGAGCGAAGTAAAGAAAGATCAAAATACAGTACGTTCCCATCATAGCACTGCTAGTCTTATTAAATAGCGTCGAACAAAACAGCCCAAGCAAAGCATTAAAAAGCGAGGCAATCACGACCATCGCTAAAAAGACTAACATCGACAACCAGTTTTTAGCCAAGTCAGGATTCAGGACGCACGCCAAAACGACTGGCCACATTAAAAACATTGTCAACACAAACGACACACGAAATCCAGCCGCAAACTTGCCCCACAAAACTTGCCAAGGAGTCAACGTGGTCGTTAGCAATAGATCCAGCGTCTGTCGCTCGCGCTCGCTGCAAACGCTACCGGCTGTGAAAACGGGCGACACCAAAACATTAAATAAAATCACGTACCCGATGTACCAGCCCGCGTAGTTCGGAGCATAGAACAGCAAGATCGCCATCAGTGGAAGAGCAAGCAAGATACTCAACTGCACGACCAACCTCAGCATAAGCGTTCCTTGACTAAAGAGCTCTGCATGAATCTCTTTATCAAAGACGGGGTTTGCACCGTCGGCCAAAAGTGTTCTCCGTCGCGGTGGAGCGAAGAGTCGATCTGGAAAAGCATCGCGTTGTATTACAAGTCCAATCGCTTCGTCTTGCTCCTTCTCCAAATCAGTCACCTCGTTGCCTCCGCTTCCAACATCCGGCGGGTAGAGCAAACGCAACGCGGTCTTGTGGAGCAACGCTCCGCCGATTGAAAGCGCTGCGATCGGCAGAACGAACGTGGTCAACGCAAGTCGCACGAAACCTTGGTTCTCAAGTCCTCGCCAAAATACGCATCCCAAAACAACCATTGGCAAAATGATGGAGTAAGAAACAACCAGCGAAGAACTCGTTCGCTTGAAATAGCTCGAACAAGCAATCGATATCGAACCGAACAGAAAAACTGAGGCCAGCAGCCCCACATACGCAGCGACAACTTCCTGAATAGCAACCCCACCCAAAGGCAGACACAACATGATGATCGGCAACGATGCAACCATCAGGACGGTCAGGTGAGTCAATGACGCGATAAGCTTACCAAGAACGATCGACCACGGACGAATCGGGCTGGCGAGAAGCATTTCATAAGTCTTACGCTCCTTCTCCCCGGTGATTGCGCTTGCCGCAAAACTCGGAGCCATCAAGGATGCAATCGCAAACTGTCCTAGGAAGAAAAAGTCGACTAAACCTTGGACCTTCGTAAACTCGTTCGTCAGATCGATCCGGATATCGCGAGGATACGCGATTAAGACAACGCCGGCCAAAATGACTTGATAAACCAAAAGCAGAACGAATGCTCGTGGAGCACGAAGATTGGTCAGCAGTTCGCGTTGGAGTACCGGATTGTTGAAAATATACATACAGGAATCGTAGCACAACTAATCATCAAACAGATCGCGTTATTGCCGAAACCAATAGCCTCAACCGAAATTCCACGTTTCAAAAATTGCGGCGACTTTTGTATGCGGGTCGCGATCGACTCGGAAAATCGTTCGATCTGCAGGTGAGAATTGTCGTAAGTTGTATCAAAATCGGTTAGGATGGAACAGCTTGGGGTATGGCTGACCGCAACCGCTCATCTCCTGACTTCATGCAATCCCACCACCCTCCCCTCTCCTTCCACTGCTTCTCGATACCAAAGGTTGTTTTCTAATGAGTGCTTCCGTCGTTCCAATGGAGAATCACGATTTGGCCCGCGCCGAAAGGCTTCGTGAAGCTTGTAAAAGCGTTCGTCAACAGATCGCGAAAGTGGTGGTCGGCCAGGATGAAACGATCGAGCAATTGATGATCGCGATTCTGGCTCGAGGGCACTGCCTTTTGCAGGGGGTTCCGGGACTCGCAAAGACTCTGATGGTGAAGTCGCTTGCGGATGCGATGGAGCTCGCGTTTCATCGAATACAATTCACGCCTGATTTGATGCCAGCCGATATCACTGGCACCGATATCATCCAGGAGTCGCCGCAAACGGGTCATCGCGAGCTTGTATTTCAAAAAGGCCCCGTCTTTACGCAAATGCTGTTGGCTGACGAAATCAACCGCACACCTCCGAAGACGCAAGCTGCGCTACTCGAAGCGATGCAAGAGCATGAAGTCACCGTCGGCGGCAAGACCTATAAACTCTCAGAGCCCTTCTTTGTCCTAGCAACCCAAAATCCCATCGAGCAAGAAGGGACGTATCCGCTTCCCGAGGCCCAGCGAGATCGATTTCTATTTCAAGTCGTAGTGGAGTATCCGACATTCGATCAGGAATCCGAGATCATTGATCGAACCACATCAAACTATTCAAGCAAGATCGAAGCGGTACTCAAAGGCGAAGAGATCATCGAGTTCCAGCAAACGGTTCGCTTGGTGCCTCTTCCCGAGCATGTAAAGACGTTCATTCTCAATCTTGTTCGTTCGTTAAGACCTGCTGAACTGTCCCCTTTGAAATGGATCGCAGACAAAGTCGATTGGGGGCCTGGTCCGCGCGCGTCGCAGCAACTGGTGCTTGCTGCAAAAGCACGAGCTCTCCTGCACGGACGACATCATGTTACGCTCGACGACGTTACAACACTTGCGCTGCCAGTCCTTCGACACCGAATCGTCCCTAGCTTTGCTGCTCAGGCCGAAGGACTTTCCAGTGACGATATTATTCGACGCGCGATCGAGGAATTACCGCACCCGAATGCAACTCAAAATTCACGGTCAACTGCTCGCGTTCTCTAGCAAAAGTCGATCCCGTACATGCCGATTTCTGGCTCCAAAACATCTTCATTAGATGCGAACGTGAAGCTCGCTAACTCGGGTTGTGATCTACTCAGCCCGCAGGACCGTGCTCGCGTTGCATCACTGCAACTTTTCGCTCGTAGCGTTGTTGATGGAATCACCGTTGGTAAGCATCAATCACCACATAAGGGCTTTAGTGCCGAGTTCAAAGAACATCGTCCGTATGTTCTCGGTGATGAGATTCGTTCGATCGACTGGAAGCTTTACGGAAAGACCGACCGGCTTTTCATTCGACAATACGAAGAGGAGACGAATCTGCGCTGTACGATTCTCGTCGATCAGAGTAAATCAATGGGTTACGGCGGCGGGCTCAAAGACGGCGGGCCCAAAGATTCTAACAAACTTTCAAAGCATGAATACGCGATACGAATGGCGGCTGCGATTGCGTACTTTTTGATTAGCCAACAAGACGCCGTAGGCCTTGGTCTCATCGACACGGAACTGCGATCCTACATCCCGCCACGCGGTCGACCGAATCATTTGCAAGTCCTCATGCAAACCCTCGCAAACTCTCAGTGCGACGGTGAAACAAGCCTCGGCAGCGTGATTCAACAAGCAGCACCACGACTTCGAGGCCGAGGTGTCGTGGTGCTGATCTCCGATTGCTTTGATGATTTGCCAACACTAATTAAAGCCCTCAGTTTTTTTCGACTCGCCAATAACGAAGTCATTTTGTTTCAAGTCTTTGATCGTGACGAGCTCGAATTTCCGTTTCGAAAGCGAACCGAATTCCGGAATCTTGAAGCAACCGACCAGCGTAAGATGATCGAACCAGCGACGCTCCGAAAAGCCTACTTGGAGAAAGTTGCAGCGTTCAGGAAAACTCTCGCCGATGGTTGTTCCAAGAACCGAATTGATTTAGTCCCCTGCGTCACGGACATGCCGCACTCTGAAGTGCTCGCAAGTTATCTCGCATCGCGAGGTGGACTACGATGATTTTTCTCAATGCACTTCTGCTGTTTGGTGCGGCGGCTTTTTCGATCCCCTTAATCATCCATCTTTTGAATCGAAGCAAGTTTCAAACGATCGACTGGGGGGCAATGATTTTCTTGGAAGATGCCGCCAAGGTGAATTCGCGCCGACTGCGTTGGCAAACATGGCTTTTGTTGCTGTTGCGATGCCTGATCCCAATCGTTCTCGCGATTTGTATGGCCAGGCCAATGTTGAAAAGCTACTTCTTTCCGAATGGATTTATTCCTTCAAGCGGTGACCAAACGGCATCCGTTCTCATTATCGATAATAGCATCTCGATGCAGGCCTCTGCGAATGATTCAGATCAGAAGACGCTTAACACTCTTGCAAAACAATCGCTTGATGTCGCTAATCAATTGGTTGCTCGAACCGGGAGCAATACGCGATGGTCGATATCCACTTGGGATGACACGAATAAAGATACGCAGTTCGGATTTTCGCGTGATCAAAATATTATCAAAGAACGCACAAACAAAATCGATAGCCAAAGTGGTTCGTTTCCGCTGCTCGATCAGATCAGTTCCGCGCTAGATACGCTCGCAAAGTCGCCCGACCCATCTCAACGAGTCATCGTACTTTCTGATTTTCAAACCAATGACATCCGAGCCTTTGACTCCCCTGGCTTAGCAACACTTCGCGCGAAGATCGAACGATTACCGATCAAACCCGTAATCGCATTGATGCCAATTGGTAATCGAGCAGCCGGACAACAATTATCATCAGAACCAAAACAATACGTTGCACCGGAGAATCTTTCGATTGCAATCGATCGTAACACACAGTCGCTTGTCGGAGTGAAACAAGCGTGGGAATTGAGAGCTAGAATCAAAAACCATTCCCCCACAGCAGTTGTCAATGTTCCAATTCTGATTCAAGTCGATGGTCGCTCGCTGACAACGCGTCGCATTGATTTACCGGGCGATGCGGAATCGCAACTGGCTGTCACACTCGAATTCCCAAGCCATGGTTCCCATGTGGTCACGGCTTCAATCGAGCATGACGAGGCGGTCTCCAGTGATAACCGAGCCTCTTGGGCGGTGCTTGCCGTTGGAGCGATCCCAACGCTTCTGGTAAGTGATGATTTTTCTGATGACCAACAAGGCCCACGAAACAATCGCGGAGTCGAAAAATCATGGAGCGATTCTGACTACCTAACAGCAGCGCTTGGTTACTCTCCAAGAAAGAGAAATACTTCGAATAAGAAGGATGGTCTATTTTCAGTCACGCGTTTAGCTTCCAGCCAATGCTCGCTTGCCGAGTTAAAGCGGCATAAATTATTGTTATTGGCGAATGTTTCCGAACTATCCCGCGAGAGCTCGCAATATCTTGGTACTTGGATTGCTCAAGGAGGAACTCTCATCGCTTTTCCAGGCGAAGAAACAAAGATAAACTGGTACAACAACTTGCTAGAACCAACCACTGAGTCGCTTGCAGTGTCATCGAAAGCGACTGGCGATTCTGCATCATCCGGACAACACCTGTTTCCATACGCCTATGAAAAGAAGTTGAACGAAGTCGAGGAAAATCAATCTGGTGTATCGATTCGTCGCGAGGTTTACTCGCATCCTAGCGTTCGCTTTCTGAACGATCCGAGATGGAGTTCGGTTGATAGCTTGAACGTGCGAAAGTGGCTTGTAATGACGCCCCACAAGTTGTCGACCTCAATGACGCTTCGCACATCCAGCACTCGATTCATCGCCGTGGATTCTGATTCAAAAGCATTAGCTTCTCGTGATGCAATCGCGACAGAAGACATGAGTAAACCCAGCAATAATGAGTTAAATTCGCATCAGGTTTTATCACTCACCAGCGGCGATCCATTTCTGGCGATCAAACAATTAGGACTTGGGTCGGTCATTCAATGCGCGACCTCGGCGGGCGATCAGTGGAGCAATTGGCCTATGCGTCCAGTCTATCTCCCCATGATTCAGCAACTTTTGGTTGGATCGATTCCTCCAGGCCGTTGGGTTTGCAATGTCCAAATAGGTGAAACGCTCACGCTCCCCACGGAAGACGTGCTAAGCTGGATCAAATCAGACTGGCTGAGCGATGATGATTTATCGATCACGGAAAATAAGAAAAACGCGGAGTCCTCAACGCGTGTGATGCGCTGGACGCTACCAGCAGCCAACCTCCAAGAGGCATCAGCTCAGCAAGCATCAACGCAACAGTTATCCCCGCAGCTGTCGCCGACTCAACAGTCAACAGATCAAGTTACGAACCGCGACCGAACCGAAGGGGAAACGGGGCAACCGGCGATCGTAGCACGTCAGCCTGGCGTCTACACCGCAACCCCAGTAGCCGATTCGATGATTCGGCAAAGCAAATCCGCAATTCGAAACGCCCAGCCGTCGACGCCCATTTCCATGTGCGCACAATTACCACCCGGCGAATCGGACTTGCGGCTTGAATCGAGCGAGGGTTTGGAGTCTTTTGCTTCACAAATTAACGCTCGAGTTATTCGCAGCGTCGATGAATATGTATCTATTGAGAGTGGTGAGAGCTCAGAACTTTGGCGTTGGTTTTTACTAGCGCTGCTGGTGTTACTTTTTGCCGAAGTCTTCTTGCAGCGTTATCTAAGTCTAGGAGGCATCCGATGACTACTCTTCAATTTGCGGGATCGCTTTCGATTTGGTCTGGACTAGGCCTCGCAATCATCGCCGGAGGGGCATGCTATTGGCTTTATCGGCAAGAAACCTTGCGTACAGGTTGTCCGTGGGGACGCACGCTTCCGATGCTGCGTGGTATCGCTGTAGCACTGGTTGTTCTGATGCTAACCGGACCAACCATTCAGCATCGCTATCGCGAGGGTACACCAGGGAAGCTGACAATCCTAATTGACGATTCGCAAAGCATGACGCTCAACGATGGTGAATCTTCAGATCGATTTGATCGAGCGACACGAGCTCTCACGAGTCCGGATCAGCAACTCCTTAAGCGGCTCGCAGACTCGCACGAAATCAAACTAGTTCGCGGAAGTCAATCGGTAACGAATTCTCTTTGGGAATCGAATATTACTCAGTCAGCCGATATCCCATCAAACACTGACACCTGGCGACCAGCACGCTTTGAATCGAGCACCAGCCTCGGGAACTTGCTCGCCAAGGAAGATTCATCGGCCGTGGTTGTCATCACCGATGGTCAAATAAATGGAGGAACTGCCCTTGAACAGATCGCGAAGCAATTCCTCGATAGCAATCGACCAATCTTTACACTCGGCATGGGTAAGAGTGTTTCACCTGAAGATGTCACCATCATCGATATCAAGCACCCGGACCGGCTCTTTCGCAAGGATGCTCTTAGTGGTTCGTTTATCGTTCGCGAGACACTTCCTGAAGGAACCCCGTACACACTAAGAATAATGGATCAAGATAATGTCGTGTGGAACGAATCGTTGACAAGCATGGGCCGCGGTCAACGAACGATCGCTTTCAAGTTTCCAATCGATTCCGCAGTTAAACGGGTTTCCGCAAATTCAAACACCACGGGCGACAAGCAACCCACGATTGCGATCAAGCTTCAAGGTGAAGTGTTGCTGGGATCAAATGAGGAGTCGACGAGCAAAAGTCGCGAGATTCAGTTCTGGGCGTCAATGAATCGGGCAAAGGTACTGATTCTAGATGGTCGCAGCCGATGGGAGACACGCTATCTCAAGAACCTTTTTGATCGCGATTCGTTTTGGGAGCTAACGACCGTGATTGCCGATCCGGAAGCTATCGACGAGGGGAGGCCTATACTAAAACGAGGGGTTGGTCGAGATC
>JANODQ010000337.1:0-2064 GCA_031412775.1 Pirellulaceae bacterium
CACCTTGGCATCGATCTGCGAATCCTCAACATCACGCGTTTGGAGCCACTGCCCAACGAAGTTTTCAATGCCTCGCTCCAACCGCCAGTCAACAGCGATCATCCGATCAAATTGTTCGAGCAACTTGTTGTGCATCTCACCCGTAGCGGCCACCTGCAGAAGCTTGTCATCCGGAGGGCCTCCCCAAAGAAAGAAACTCAATCGAGTTGCGAGGGAGTAGTCGTCGATTGGAACTGCAGACGCTGACGCGTTTGGTGCTAAAGTCATTTGACCGATCTTCGGTTCTTCCACGCGATATAAAAATCGAGGTGATGCAAGGACTAATTGCATGGCTGTTGCGGCTCCATGCTCGTAGCGTTTTCCGGGCTCATTCGCGACACGCAAGCCGATATCACAAATACGATCTAGTGTCGGCTCATCAATCGGACGACGAAATGCTTTGTCAGCCAAACTGCGAACAATCACCTTCATGTGCTCGCGAACTTTCGATTGGTACTCCGCAGATTTTGCATCTTCGCTGTCCTTGGGTGTCGGAGGCGGACCGTTGAAGTACATCTTGCGGGCTTGCTCACGATATTCCACTTCGCTTCCATCGAGTGGACCGATAAAGTTCAGCTTCCGAATTGAAAACTTATACTTTAGATTTTTCACGCTTTCGACGTTTGTTTTGCTTTCCGAATTGATTGACTTGAATTCGGCGATCACCTTGATGTCACCTTTGGGTAGATCGAGTTCGGCTGATAAAATCCCTTTTCCTCCGGTGCTGAAATCAACCTTCTGTTCACCGAGAACTTTTGGATTGCCATCGCGATCGAGGACGGAGAAGACGAGTTGTGCTTCCTGAGATGTTGAAGTCCATGCATTCTCCATCTTCCAATCGAGTTCTACGCGATATTTATTTCCCTTCTTTACTTCTCGAGTTAGGTAGAAACTAACCGATTCATCGAACCCGATAGATTTCGCTTCGGGGCCATCGAAAGCATTCATTTTCCATTGGTTGCCCCAATAATATCGCTCGACAGGAGTTGGACCTTCGAACTGCGTGAACTTTGCAACGATGTCTGAAGCCGCAGCTAAGTACTTTTCAAGCAGTACTGGCGACAAAGTAAGTGCCTCGCCGATCGTGTCGAAACCATAGCCTGTGTCGTCGGCCGGGAACTCTTCGCGAACGTCGAAGTCGACACCGGTAAGCTCCCGAATGGATTCCTTGTATTCGCTTCGATTCAGCCTACGCAACACGACATGTCCCGGATCGATTTGCGTCGGATCAAGCTTAAAGATATCTTTCTGAATCCAGTGGACCCATTCCGAACGGACTTCCGGAGCGGGCGATTCGGCTTCCGCAGGTGGCATTGTTTGAGCTCGTATATTTCGCCAAACCGTTTCCCATTTCGCTTGAGTGTCATCTCCGTACTTGCCGGAAGCGAGGGTGTCGAAGTTGAAACCACCCTCTTCGGACCCATTTCCATGGCAATCAAAACAATGCTTACCGAATTTCTGCTCGACTGTAGTGGTAAGGTCCGACGCACGCGTAGGAATCGCTAACGAAAGCGTGCAAATTATTGAGATACAAATCAGCAAAGCAGATGCCAAAGTTGCTGCTAGAGATGTGTGCGCCCGCTCAGGTTTACGATAATCGATGGCTGTTGTTTGAAAGTGGGGGCAACTCATGTACGACAAAATCTCAGGTGAGAACTCAATCGAAGATGCGCACTACGATTGATCTTGGGGCGGGCGACAGTCATTTGGGCGGCATTTGGGCGGCATTTGGGCGGCATTTGGGCCGCATTTGGGAGGAAAATCGAGTAACCGATTTTGCTGGGCGTCGAAACGCCATCCAGCGAGTGTGATTATAGTCGAACGCACTTTGACGGGAAACCAATAAACTAGGCGTCAAACCGGATTGGGGACACTAACGATAACCGCCCCCGCGTCCACAAATCTGCTAATATAGAGGCCTTTGGGGCGGTTTCTGACCGTCTGGAATCTTTCTTAATTATTATTCTCTGTGCTATGAAAATCTTGCTACAAGTGGTTTTTGCCTCATTGATGATCGCGTTTGCG
>JANODQ010000338.1:0-3136 GCA_031412775.1 Pirellulaceae bacterium
GTTCGATGTACTCAAAAGTCGCAGCCTCGACATTGATGGGGCATGGGATGGAAGTAGTTGATGCCGATGTCATATCGACTCCGTCCATAGGAGTGCTGGTTCGAGAAATCGGTGCTGTCGGTGGCTTGCAGATCTCAGCAAGCCATAACCCACCGGCCTACAACGGGCTCAAGCTTTTCAATCACGAAGGAAGAGTGATACCTGCTGAGGCCGGGAAAAAAGTTTTGCTTGCGTATCAGCAATCTCAATCGCATTGGAAAGAAATGGAGGGCGTCGGATCGTACGTGCTTGCCGTGGATCCGCATGAATCGCATTTCGCTCTCGTCATTAAGACCGTAGATATCGCTCGGATTAGGGCTCGCGGTTTCAAAGTCTTGCTCGATTCCAATCACGGAGCAGGCGCTTTGTTGGGCCGGCGTCTCTTGGAGGAGCTTGGTTGCAGTGTCACGATCCTTGGTGAATCACCTAGCGGACTCTTTGCGCATCCGCCAGAGCCAACTGCAGAGAACTTGCAGGGGGTGAAGTCCATGGTCGCAGATGGCGGTTTTGATATTGGATTTTGCCAAGACCCCGATGCAGATCGTTTGGCCGTGATCGATGAGTCTGGCCATTATATCGGCGAAGAGTTTACGGCTGTCTTGTGCTTGATGCACCGTCTCGAAACCAACCCGGGACCGGTCGTTACCAATTGTGCAAGCAGTTCCATGACCGAGCAAATTGCAAATAAGCTTCGTCTCCAATTTACACGATCTCCAGTCGGCGAAGCGAACGTAGTTGATGCGATGAAAAGGACTGGAGCGGTCTACGGAGGTGAAGGAAGCGGTGGACCAATCGACCCTCGTGTTGGATTTGTTCGCGATAGTTTTGTCGGAATGGCACAAATACTTGACCTCATGGCAAGTCGCGGCTCAAAACTTTCCGCGATTGTTAGCCAACTCCCATCGTTGGTCATGATCAAAGATAAACTTACGATCGCGCCCGAAAACATCGCAACATGCTTCAACAAGATCGAAATCGCACTCAAAGCACCTGCAACCGATCGCCAAGACGGACTCAGGCTAGATTGGCCCGATCGATGGATTATTTTGCGAGCAAGTAACACGGAGCCACTGGTCCGGCTGATCGCAGAAGCTCCAACACAAATCGAAGCAATCTCGCTGATTGAAGCAACGAAAAAGGCGATACAGAGTTGATAACAACCTTTCAGTTTCGGTGTCGCCGAATTCGTATGAATTAAGAAAGGTCGCTTCGACTAGAATGTCGCAAATGGATATTCAATCTCTCTTTGTCTATGGATCGTTGAAGCGAGGGTTTTTACGCGAAGGTGCATGGCCCTATCCGCCTCTCCATGTTCGCGTTGGATGCATTCACGCTAAACTATTTGACCTTGGGCCATATCCGGCCATTATATTGTCGAATGCGATCGATTCAACGGATGACTGCATCCTAGATTGCGTCCTAGGAGAAGTCTGGACAATTGCACCAGGACATGTCGCCAAGACGCTCCAAGTGCTGGACCAAGTCGAGGGCTTTGTGCTAGATCGCCACGATAACGAATATCTGCGAAAGGTTGTCGAAGTAACACTCGAAAACGGCGAGCCCATGCAAGCCTATGTCTATGAATATGCGAATCGCGATCGGCTCGCGAACTGCCGTCAAATTGTTACCAACACGAGCTTCGGTTCTGCTAAGTGTGCCGCTTGGCCGGATAGCTTAGCACGAGTCCCTCAATCTTTTGAAGACGAGTAATGAAACCCCAAAGTCAACAGATCGAGCCAAGTGTTCAAACATGGCTTGCGTCGATCAATTCGGATTGGCCCATCGTTGCTCTCAAGCAATCAGCATTCGAACGCACTTTGCGTGATCTCCTAAAACAGCATCCAGACCTTGTTGGAAGCGAAACCGAAGCCGCGCTGTGGCTAAGACTCGGCTTGATTGGTCGAGCTCATGACATTGTCCAGGATGGTAAACGCGGGACAGCCGCATTTCTCCATGCAATCGTACACCGACTGGAAGGCGACTACTGGAACTCAAAATACTGGATTCACCAAGTGCGAGATCAGTCGTTACTTGAGGGAATCGGCGGTGAGATCATTCAATCGCTCGATGCCTCGAGTCATATGGAGCTTGCACTCAAAATGAAGTTGATTTCATCTAACGAGTTTCAGTTCGACGTGTTTGTAGACACATGTGCGAACTTAACAAAAGCAGCATCAAAGTTAGACGCGTCGATATCGATAGTCCAACGGATCGTGCAATCCGAGTGGCTCGCGATAGCTGGGCGATGTTGACAACGCGAGGGCGATTGAACGTTTGACGTATACGAAAGAAATTTGGGAGCGTCATTTATTTTACTACTTTCGATTTTTTTGAATTCGTCGTCGATACCTGGGTGTCGATTCTTGTACAATGATCAGTTAATGTCCGAATCATCAGGAACAAGAGGCAACTTGTTAGTTAGGGTTGTCTGCAACCATTGACGAGCATCTTGGTCGTTATGGATAAGTCCATCTAGCTGGGCCGCACGACCCAGCCTGATGAGCTTCGCATACTCTGGGCCGATTGGGACCCTCAACTCAATCAGCAATCGACCATCGATCAGTGGCGCTGGATTCCAGATTGCAATGTCTTGCGAGAGTGTTTCGCGAAGGCGATCGATAGCCAGTTTCACTGCTGTCACATCGCTTTCAGATTCGTTCAGTAATAGCTCGGTCAAGCATATCGCGGATTCGATATGCGGCGAAAGCAGCAGCGGTTGCAATTGTGACCACGGCGAATTGTCAGCTCGAAGAAGCCACTGCTGAGCAGTCATTACAAAACGGAACTCAAGCTCTTCTTCGTTCGAGAGTCGCCAGCGATCCTTGATAGTATTAGAAAAAAAAGCTGCTTCAATTTTGTTGCTTTGAAGATCGTCCCAAAGTAAACCGATCAAAGCGACGATCCAGTTATCAGTCGGAAGCCGTTCGATTCGGGAGAGCGACTGAAGTCGATGCGTTTCCGATCGGTCGAGAACTGCTGCCGCTTCGTGCAAGATCGCTCGAAGAAGTCCCGATTGGTGAAGTAATTCAATCGCTTGACGGCGACCACGACGAAATGACAGCATTTTCCGCATCTCAGTTGCAATGCGTTCGGGGCT
>JANODQ010000339.1:0-2736 GCA_031412775.1 Pirellulaceae bacterium
GGCATGACGTCAAACGGCTGCGACATTGTCGCCAAGTTGTTTGATTCAAAATTATTCTCGAATACTTCGTTCCCCGAATCGGTCTTAACCATTAAACGATACCGACCGGAGAAACCAGGCGGCAGTGTGACTGTTTCGTTACGCGAATAAGACTGCCCTACTTGTAGACTAGCATTGCGTACATATCTTCCAAGAACGGTGTCATCACCGTCGCCGAAAATATCATTGCTCGAAACCACGACCGTATCGCTCCAAGTTGTCGATCGACCAGCTCCCGTTCCTCGATTTTCTACGGTCCAGGAAATCGTAACGTTCGCTGGATCACCTATCGTCTGAGTCGGTCCGGACACCTGAGTTGCAACAAGATCAGCATAGGGAGCGGGGGATATGCTGACGATTGAACTGGTGGTATTGTTCGATTCCGTATTAGGTTCAACGACTTGATTGAGTGCGTCGGCGCTAATAATGAAGTAGTAAGTCCCATTAAGTCCCTCCGGTAGAGTAAGCCCCAATGAAGCCAGGGTTGAATTAGCTGACTCTAGGGAGTTTAAATGCGTGAAGCGGCCAAGAAGTACATCATTTCCCGAAAGGGAATTGTCATTGGATAGATAGAGGTAGTCTTGCCATCCACCGACTGTCGGCGAGGTACCTCGGTTTTCAGTACGCCACGAAACGGTTATAGTTGCTCCCGATGTCGTTTGGTTAGGTGCGTTAACTTGTAGGGGAACAAGATCGGGGCTCGTCACTGTAAGTGAAGTTACAGAAAACAGCTCGTTGTTTGACTCCCTGCCACCTTCAAAAACGGCATTTTGCGAGTCCGTCCTAACAAAGATTCGATAACTACCGTCGGCAACTGATGGAAGCGTTATGGACCGGGTTTCAACATAAGACTCAAGTGGTGCAACGCTTGATGTCCTCGTAAAGCTACCCAGCAAAACGCTGTTATTCGATGATCTGTCGTAAGAGAGATAGATTGAATCGACATAGCTTTGTTCAACGGACTGATTCCCTTGGTTTTCAATTCGATAGCCGACAGCTATGGACTCTCCAGGCCGGCCTTGTACAGGAATCGTGACGCTCGTGACCAACAGGTCAGGTGATGGCGGATACTCTAGCGTAACTGCTTTTGAGATAACGTTATTTGCTTCGGAGCTTTCCGAGAGAATCGATTGAGAATCGGTGGCCACGAGCAAAAAATAATTGCCGGGAGTCAATGGGTTGACTAAGGGAAGCACGCGATTTTGATTACGTTGATACGACGCTCCAATCGCTAGCGGAACATTGGAGCCCGCCGCGAAGTCACCGAGAACGTAGTCGTCAGCTGAAACGATGTTGTCGCGTGAGATCAAGACACGATCATTCCAATTTGGCGAAGCGACGCTTTGGCTGGTATTCCGAACATTCCACGCAACACTGAACTGGTTACCGAAAACGATGCGATCGGTGGATAGAACTAAATCGCTGATCACAATATCGGGTAACTTTAAGGACACGAGTCCGGTGAACTTGTCCGACGCTTCACCATTGGTTTGATCGTTATCCTGATTCATCGCGTTTCCAACGTAATCGCGAATATCTGGACCGATGTTGAATGTGTAATTGCCATCAACAAACCCAGCCGATGGCAAGAAGCCACGAAATCGATCTGATGTGCCAGCGACAGGCTGCACAAGCGTGGCTGTGATGGCTACATTTCCTGGTCCAAGAATATTTAAGTCGGCGATGGAGAACGTTGCTGGATCGACAGACTCATTGAATTTAACGTCAACAAATGGGGCCGCAGCAGAATCGATAGAACTATCAGAAGGCGATAAAGATACGACTTTCGGACCAGAAGAGAAACCAACATTGAACGCCAATTCCGTAGGAGAATACTCTGGCGAGAAAGCAGCATCACCTCCGAAATCCAGTCCAATGAAATTAGGGATGCTTGCAGATCTGGAGCCAAACGACATTACGCGGATGCTTTGTCCAAGACGCGGTCGGAAGTTACTCAAGTTGAACAGTGCAATCGAACCAGTAATATCGACGGACCCAGAGATCTTTAGCTGACCATGTTCGACTCCGGGCACTAAACCATTCACGACAAACCCAATCGGACCAGAACTGACAAGATTACCTTTGATTTCCATTATCTCGCTAGGCAGTATATTTCCTTGATTGGCTACATTGCCAACTATTGTTCCTGAGCCCAACAAGTTCGAGGAAAACGCAAGATTCAGATTTCCCCTGATTATGCTAAAGCTATCCAACTCGATATCAACGCCGAGAAAACTAGTAGTTCCAACTTCAATTTCCGCGCCAAACCGAGTCTTTATCTTTGAAGAGTTGTCGTCGCCGATAGCTCCATTAATCGTCGGTAAATTAGTAAAGCTACTTAAACTGGAAAGGTCGATTCGTGTATCGATGCCTTCAGCAAAAATGGAAACAGAACGTCTTCGCCGATCACCTGAATCAGGATCTACAATACTTGTGACTTTCGGCAAAAGTATCTTGGCTGCGGTCCAAGCCTCAAGAGTCAAACGTGAGTCGTAGTTTGTACCGTTGGTGATCGAGGTTAGGTTAGGTAAGTTAAGCAGACTTTCAAATCCATCCACTACCCACTGCCGCACTTGACTATCTGAGGAACTCCCATGGGAATACTGAAGGACCGATGGAAGCGAAACCGACGACCCACTGCGAATCGCGAAGCTAGCGCCATCGATCATGTTAACCTCAGGCACACTGAGCGTACTT
>JANODQ010000340.1:0-3407 GCA_031412775.1 Pirellulaceae bacterium
ATTTGCCGAAACGCTACAAATGCGACTTTTTGAAGGCACACCGTTCGATATACCTCCCACGTGCGATCATTGCGGCTTGGTCGACAGTGCGTGTAAGTGTACTCCGGAAATCAAGGCGCGAATTGCTCCTGAAAAGCAAACGGCTAAGCTAACGATCGAGAAGCGAAAGAAGGGCAAGACAGTCACAATTGTGACAGGGCTTCTAGCAATCGCCAACGATCATGCAAGCCTTTTATCGCAACTCAAGTCCTCATGCGGAGCAGGCGGTACAATCGACGGCGATAACATCGAAATCCAAGGTGAACATCTCTTAAAGGTTCGAACAGAACTCTCCAAGCTCGGGTATCGAATAAGTCCTTGACCTGAACGCACCGAGATTAGAATGAATCAAACACAGTTGCCGTCGAAGAAGAATCGTGAGACCGTTGTTCTATTGCATGGTTATGCTACCAGCCGATGGGCGATGTGGCCTTTGAGTTGGTGGCTAAAGCGGCGGGGCTATAACACTGTGATTTGGTCCTACTGGAGCTTGTCACTACCGATCGCGGTTCATGGTGCTCGGTTCGCCCAGTACTTAAATAAATTAGAGGATGCTGGGCTTAATTATAGTGTTGTAGCGCATAGCATGGGTTCGATTATTACTCGCGTTGCTTTGACGCAAGGAAGCTTTTGCGGCTTACGTCGAGTCGTTTTCCTGGCACCGCCTAATCACGGCCTGCCGATTGCGAGGTTGGCTCCGTGGATACTTAAACGACTCTCGCCACCGCTGCGAGAACTCTCAGACGCTTCCGACAGCTACGTAAACTCGCTTCCTCAAGAGTCTCGCAAGAGTACTAACGACTTGGCCATTGGGGTAATCGCCGCCAAGCACGACTTGATCATCCCGATCGACAGTACTCGGTTGGATGGTAGCGAAACATATACTGCTTTACCAGCAACACATAACTCGCTTCTAATTTCGATCACCGCTGCACAAAGCGTTGAATCGTTTCTTGTCAGCGGTAGATTCCACTGAGTTTGATGTCAGCGTCTGGAGGCTGGCCTACTCGATTCTGTAATTGCCGAAGCATAGATCGTCGTTGAATCAACTGCGGCACTCCAAACTTGGAGTGCGGCGACTGGTCGCCGCTTTAAGACTTATCAATCGGTCGTCAATCAAAGAAGTCTTTGTGAACTCGGTGATGATCCAACTTGTAAACATATTCTTTTGCGCCACCTCGCTCGCCCCAAAGCTGTGCCAAGCCACAGCACTCCAAATTTAGAACTACTAAAATAAAAACTTGCCGCTATTCGAAACGTAGATGCTTTACGGATTCGCCTGAGTCTCGGAGTTCGATGAGTGCGTCGATGCCGATTTCTAGGTGTGCTGCGACGTAGCGTTCGCTGACGCAGCGGTCGCTGGCGGTGGTTTTGACTCCTTCAGGTGTCATAGGGTTGTCGGAGACCAGGAGTAAGGCACCTTTGGGGATATGATTAGCGAAACCGACTACAAAAAGGGTCGCCGTTTCCATGTCGATACCGATGGCACGAGTTCTAACAAGATAGTTCTTGAATTCTTCGTCGTGCTCCCAGACGCGGCGATTGGTTGTGTAGACGGTTCCGGTCCAGTAGTCGAAGCCGCGTTTCGCAATCGAAGCCGAGACGGCCGCTTGCATTCGGAATGACGGTAACGCAGGAATCTCGGGCGGAAAGTATTCGTTACTTGTGCCTTCGCCGCGAATGGCTGCAATTGGAAGGATAAAGTCACCTAGCCGCGTTTTTTTGAGTCCACCGCACTTACCTAGAAAGAGCGCCGCCTTGGGTTCAACGGCGGATAAAAGATCCATTACCGTCGCAGCCATAGCGCTTCCCATTCCAAAATTCAGGATGGTAATGTTTTCCGCAGTAGCCGACTGCAAAGGGAATCCGGTTCCTTCTACAGGAACATTAAAGCGCGCTGCAAACGACTCGACGTATTGGCTAAAGTTGGTCAGCAGAATGTATTTTCCAAAGGCATCGAGTTCAATTCCGGTGTAGCGAGGCAACCAGTCTCGAACAATGTCTGACTTTTCTTTCATCCTAAGTGATACTCCCTATCAAACTGCATTGGATGATCATTGAATGCAATGACCTATAAACCTAAAAAGTGCACTATAGACTAAGATTAACGAAGAATTGACACCACCATTTGCTGGTATGTGATTTTTTTCAAAACGCTCTTTGTCGATCATATCATTGGTTCTTATGGAAGCGCAACGAAAACCTTTGGATTTAAATGTATCCATTACCACTCCAGAAAACATCGAGTTCATCTACAACATTGCTGGCCCCTTTCGGCGGATGCCTGCATTCTTCCTGGATATCCTTTTTCGTTACGTCTTTCTATTCCTTTTATTTATTACCATGGCCTTTACGGGCGTTTTGCAATTGTTCCCGTTCTCAACTTCGATACTGTTGGCTTCGGGGATTGTTCTTGTTTTCTTGCTAAGTTGGTTTTATGGGGTGTTTCTTGAGACATGGATGAACGGGCAAACTTTTGGGAAGCGGGCTACTGGTCTTCGAGTTGTTTCCGTAGACGGCCGACCGATCAATGCATCGCAAGCAACGATCCGGAACTTCTTGAAGATCGCAGATATTTTTCCATTTGCACCATTGGTTGTTGGTGAAGAGGCTACCTCGATTGCGTACGTCGTGCCAACTTTTCTTGTCGCCTTGATTTGCATGTTGATGACCAAGCGATTTCAGCGTGTCGGGGACCTGGCTGCCGGTACAATGGTCATCGTTAATGAGCGGAGGTGGTATCCCAAACGCGTTGTTTTTGACGACTCGCGGATTCCATCCTTGTGTGAGTTGATTCCTGCGACTTTTCGCATGAGTCCCAGCCTTGCCAAGACGGTCGCCATGTTTGTTCAACGCCGTTCCAGCATGCCCCCTGTGAAACGAGAAGAGATGGCAGCATGGTTAGCAGAGCCTCTCATCGCGCGATTTAAAATGATGCCGGATACATCCCGAGATTTGCTTTTGTGTACACTTTTCTATCGTGACTTTTTAATGGATGGCGCGATAAAGGATTTCAAGCGATGAGGGTTGCTGATTTATTAGAGAATCGTCGCCAGGAGTGGGCGGAACTGGAAAGGCTTTGCACCGAGATTCGTGGGGGTCGTCGAAAGTTGCCGCGACATGGTGAGCTCGTTATGCGATTTGGAAAGCTCTACCGTTCTGCATGCAGTGATTTGGCTATGGCCGAAGTCTATAAACTGCCTCCTTCAACGGTCGATTATCTGCATGACTTAGTCGCACGTGCTCATAACCAGCTCTATCAGTCCAACAAGTTTTCGTGGACCAGTTGGTGGAGCTCGATCACGGTCGAAATACCGAGGGCAATTTTTAGTGATCCTTGCGTGCATGTTGCTGGATTGATTTTCTTT
>JANODQ010000341.1:0-4423 GCA_031412775.1 Pirellulaceae bacterium
ACGCCCATGCGCACCGAAGTCGCCATTGGTGACACATGGGACTTGAGTTCGTTGTACAAATCCGATGCGGATTGGGAAAAGGATTTCGCAAAGTTCCAGAAGGAATTCAAGGGTTATGCCGATTTCGAAGGGACGCTCAAGGACTCTCCGGAAGCGATCGCAAATTGTCTTAAGTTTGATCTCAAACTGGACCGGCTCGCCGAAAAACTAGGTACCTATGCGTTTCTAAAAACGGCAGAGGATCAAGCCAACAGCCATTACCAAGGTCTGGTTGCTCGTTTTCAAAGCGTGGCTTCGCAAGCCGGTCAAGCCGCCAGCTACATTCGCCCAGAAATACTTGCGATCCCCAAAGCCACCATCGACGAATGGATTGAGTCGCCAACGCTGAAGCCCTTCAAGCTGGTCCTTCAGCGGATCGTTCGCTACAAAAAGTACACTCTTTCACGCAAAGAGGAACGATTGCTCGCGATGCAAAGCGAGATGGCTTCAACGGCTTCGCACACATTTCGGCAACTCAACGATGCCGACCTCAAGTTTGGTTCGCTCAAGAATGACGAAGGGCAAACGGTTGAACTCACGAACGCTAATTTTACTAGCTTCTTACTTTCGCCTGATCGCAAAGTTCGTAAGGCTGCTTTCCATCAATACTACGATGGATTCCAAGCACATGAAAACACCCTTTCGGCAACACTTCGCGGGAGCATCCACACGGGAGTCTACTATGCTAAAGCGCGCGGCTACGATTCGGCCTTGCAGCAAGCTCTCTTTCCCGACAATGTTCCAATCAGTGTCTACGAAAATCTGATCAGCACCGTTCGGAGCCACCTTCCAAGCGTCCATCGTTACCTAGAGATGCGTCGCAAGAAGATGAAAATCAAGACCATTCATCATTATGACACGTACGTCCCAATTCTCGCCGACAACCAGCAGACACACACATGGGACCAAGCGACCGACGTTGTGATGGAATCGCTTCAACCGCTCGGTGGCGAATACTGTGGAGTTCTTGAAAAAGGTCTTCGTGGTCGATGGTGCGATCGCTATCCGAACGTTGGAAAGCAAAGCGGTGCCTTTAGTTGCGGTACCTACGACGCTGATCCTTACATCATGATGAATTTCAAACCGAAAGTCTTGAACGATGTCTTTACGCTTACGCATGAAGCTGGTCATTCGATGCACAGCTATATGTCGTCCAAGAAGCAGCCCTTCACTTATTACAACTACACAATTTTTGTTGCCGAGGTCGCTAGTACTTTCAACGAGCAGTTGCTTGCTCACCACTTAATGAAGAAAGCAAAGAAGCCAGCCGACTTGGCAGCTCTTATCAATCATGAAGTCGACAGCATTCGCGCTACGATCGTTCGGCAAACCATGTTCGCTGAATTTGAGATGCGAACGCATGCGATGGCCGAAGCCGGAGAAGCCCTCACGGTCCAATCGATCCGAGCCGTCTATCGCGAACTGCTCGATGCTTACTTCGGACCCAACTTTGTCATCGACGACCAACTAAGTCTGGAATGTTTCCGTATCCCACATTTCTATCGCGCGTTTTATGTTTACAAATATTCAACCGGCCTCGCAGCCGCGATCGCCCTATCGCGACGAGTCCTAGAAGGTGGCGCGAGCGAACTGAAAGACTACCTCAACTTTCTATCCAGCGGATGCAGCAAAGACCCGCTTAATCTGCTCAAAGGTGCCGGCGTCGACATGACAACGCCCGAACCCATTGAAACCGCGCTGAATCATTTTGGAACGCTTGTAAAACAACTTGAAGAGTTGGTTTAGGCGAAGCGAAAAATCCCAAGGGCCATCGCACTAAAACCAATAATTTGCAGGGACTTTTCAAGGAACTTTGTACTCCAGGCGGCTCGTTTTCGCTTGCCGCGTAAACTTCCGTTGTTACCGTTCACGGGCTGTGCCCTTGAACGGTTACTCTTGTTCTTAATCCTACTCCTAATCTTAATCCGATCTTAATCCGGTTTTGCAGTGGATTGTGGCACACTAACCCAACTTCCCCAACTAGAGGGCGAGCAGCCCTGGATTTATTGGGTTTCGTCGTTTTCGTTTCCACTACATTTGCTCGGAGATTATTTTTGTAGGTAATTTGAACCCGAGCTTCTCGATCAAAATTCGTTGATGATCCGAAGGGCGGGTTACGCAGCGGGTTCGGATTTCGATTCCAGCATCTGTAGGCAAGACGACATCGACTAGTCGAAGTTCTGCGAGTTCCGCGATCACGCGTCGTGGTTCTTCTCCTATGCCAACTCGCTGGCAGAGCTGTGCCAGGGTTTTCCAGAGTACGTAAGCTAGAAAGCACACTAGAATATGAGCTCGCACGCGATCCTCCTTCTGATGCCAAATCGGTCGGATACTCAGGTCGGACTTATGGATGCGGAATGCGTTTTCGGCTTCGGTCAGTTGGATATATGCTTTCCATAATTCTTCATCGCTCCAATCCCTTACGTTGCTGCGAAGAAGGTAGCAACCATCGGCCATCGCATGCCAATCGGTCTCGGGTTTGATTTTCTGCCAAGCGATTGTCGCGAAACCTTGATCATTCTTCTTTACTTGGATGTCGAACAAGTGCGAAGCGCGGGTGTGTTGGCCAAGCAATCGTCCAATTTCGCGTTCGACTTTTTGGATCTCACGATTCTGCTTTTCACATCTCGTTTGCATCGCTTCGATACGCTCTTGGATCTTCGACGCGGCTCTATTGACGATCGCTTCATCTTTGGCTTTACGGTCGCGACTGCGGCATAGGATAAAGACTTCGTTTTGTTCTGCTGTTGACGGTTCATCGTCTTCCAAGGGTCGCTTGCAGAGTTTTACTTCGATGCCATCTCGAATAGTGTGCCAGTCCTTCTTGAGTAGCTCTTGCTCAAATTTCTTGAGCATCGATTTGGGCGTGCCAATGATGTATCGACGTTGACCTTCGCGAAGGAACGAAAGGTTATCTTCCGACGTCATTCCGCGATCCATGACCCAGATACGATCAGACTTTCCGTATCGCTTCTCCATCGTTTCGACGATGTTCTTGACAGTCGTAACATCGACTGTATTCCCTGCGAATAGCTCATATCCAAGTGGCATTCCACAGCGCGAAACAACTAGCCCAATACAGACTTGTTTGCAATCGCTGCGCTGGTCTCGTGAGTAGCCACGAGCCGCCAGCGGATTGGCTTTACATTGACCTTCGAAGAAAGTACTCGTCACATCATAAAGTAACAAGTCATACTCGATGTCGAACAGTTCACCAACGCGATTCTTGAGATGAACTTCTAACGCTTCTTTGTGTGGAAGCAACTCATCCAATGCGCGATAGAGTCGATTGTCATCCAGCCGATCCTGAGGCACTCCAACTAACTCGGGTAACGCTGTTTTGGGATACCATTGCTCGGAGATGTATAGCTCACTGGAAGGTTCAAGTAGTCTCGCGATGACCAACACAAGCGAGGTTAATGACCATCGAACCTGTTCTTTGCCTGCCGGTAAGTGGCGATCTAAGAACTCATCGAGTTTGAGTTTTTGGATTAGTTGCAACGCTAACCAAGGACCACCAAAGTGCCGAGTGTTCTCAACTCGCACGCCCCTCACATTGACATTGACCCACTGCGGTACGACCGGTTGATCTTCGTACTCGAACAGGGCTCGTTGAGTTTGAGGTGGCTTGTTGGTATCACCTTTCGATTGCAATTGAGCCGCGTTTTGAACACCAAGGCGGCCAGCCTCGTCCATCGTCCCCAGCCAAGCTACTACACGTTGCCGGGGCCCCCGCTCGCAGCGGTAGGACTCGACAAGCGCCCAATAGGCTCGCTTCTCTCCTTGAACAGTTCTGAAAGCTTGACGGATGAACATGCCGCCCAGGCTATCGCGTCCCAAAACGGAGAAAAGCCCCAGCCCGTTTCCACTACATTCAGTTTTAGAATTCTTCGCGAAGCAATGGCAAAATTCACGACCTGAGGACTGCCAGACCCGTTTCAACACAACCGCTAAAAAATTCTCGGAAATCTAGTTGGGGAAGTTGGGCTAACGATCAACAGACAACCAAATCTCATGGCCGATCCTATTTCATCTTTCTTGACGTTCCGTAGTAGACGATTCATATGTGCATTGTATTCAAAGTTTATCGGGCGTGACGCGAGCCACACGGTATGTCTCTGAACGTTCCAGCGCCAGTTGTCCGGACGATTCGCGGCAAAGCCGCTTTGGATTAACCGGGTGGCTTGCGCCACGCCCGCTTACGGGAGTGCCATTTGGCTGACGCTTTACACTACAGCGAAAGCGGGCCGTCTTTGCAGTAATCTGGATTGCCGAAGGATTTTTCTGGGAATCCCATTCCTTCGCAGAAGCTCAATAGCAATCGATTGTGTGGAACCGCTTTAAAGTCCAGAGCTCTACCTGACTTGAAGCCTAAACCACCTCC
>JANODQ010000342.1:0-3780 GCA_031412775.1 Pirellulaceae bacterium
GAGTTGGCGAACTTGATTTGTTCCGCAAATCTTTCAGCTTTTTCCAGTTGTTCCGCTGCGAACGCTTTTACGTCTTCAAGGGGTAGAATCATTTTACGCATACTCCGTTCTTGTTTGTGTATAACCCAAAAAAGGTTTCAAAAGGTCTTCATCTATGGGGGGATTATCGCAATCATTGTTTTTTTGCCTCGACAGCCATTTGCCAAAACTCTTTTCCATATACGCTGCTCACGACAGATGATCGCATAACATCCGTCGCACCGTCTGCAATGCGTAGGCCGTTCAAGTCTTGTAGTCGATCACCAATGTCAACGAGGTTTGAATACCCTTCTCCACCAAACGCTCGAGCGGCTGCATCTACTGCATTTATCGCAATTTCGATCCCTTCGGCTTTCAATCCATTGATCAACGGATCGGCCAAGGCATATTCCTTCTGGTCTAGAAGGGCCGCTGCTTCTTTGGCTAGTGCATACGCCATTCGTAATTCGGTTGTGTGTTGACCCAATGGTTGTTGCAAGTGAGTAAATCTGCCAATTGGTCCTCCAAACGCGTGGCGAGATTTTAGTCTCTCTGCCATGATCTCCAAGGCTCGCTCAGCCGTGCCGATTGCGGTAGCCGTCTGCATGAGACGCCAATATCTAAAGTGCGAGTTGAAAATGTCGCGACCGTCATCTTCTTCGCCAATCAAATGACTGGAAGGTACAAACACATCGCTCAAAATCAAACCACCGTATGAGTTGCCTTTCAACCCGTGGGCTTCAAGATGCTCTATTTCTAAGCCTTTAGTTTTAATGGGAAGCACAAACGTACTGATTCGCCCATTATTTCCAGTTGGACTTTTTGTAAAAACGATAACGTGTGATGCTTGTTCCAATCGTGCATTGAATCTTTTATGGCCGTTAAGAACGTAACCGCCGTCGACACGTTTTGCAGTCGATTCCATCGCCGTAAAGTCGCTTCCAACGTTCGGCTCGGTAATAGCAATCGCCATATATCCGTTCCCATCAGCAATTTGCTGGACAATATCTCGAACCTCTGGATTTTTCGAATTGAGTAGCACGCGGGCGTGAGCACCGCCAATGACATCACGTAGATTCAGATCATGCCGTCCTGCATGCCGAAAAATCTCAATCATCTTTATCGTTGGCCAGTTGGCTCCTCCGAGATCGCTTGGAAGGTCTAAACTTGGCAATCCAAACAATGCTCCTCGCTTCCGCCACGATAGGGGTGATTTCAATTCACCTATCGCCGATAATTCGGATGCTAATCCGTCAACCTTTTCCATAATCGGTCCAACCGCTGTATCTTCAGTTGGCACTAAGCGTTGAGCATCAGGTCGTGGGCAGAGAGTGATTCGAAACAGGGTATTAATTTCGTTAACAACTCCATTGGATGGCTTACCAGGCGGATAATCTAAGAAGATTCTACCGGTTCCAGATTGTCCGACCCGCACCTTAAATGAATAGTCCTTGGTGGGGGCGTGTGGATCGAGAACTCTTATAACATCTCCGTCGATTTCTTTTATCAATACAAAGTGTCGTCCAGCAACCTCTCCAGACGGATAGGTAACCGTATAACTCATGATGGAAATCTGATCTTTTTCCAAACTGAACTTTGGTAGAGCATCAATCGCCCATGTGTTGCCATTCGTGGCGTGAGGCGAGTTTGGTGAAGAGAGTACTTCGATATCAATTTTGCGATCGCCAAGCTTCGCCCCGTAGTAGTTCAACAGCTCAATTACTTGGAAGTTCGTCAATCTACCTTTTAGTAGTTTCGGCATTGTAGAAAATGCCATTACGGCTATACGATGCGGATTCGCTTCGGGCTCATTTCCCGCAATCAGCCTCAATGCTTGATAGGCAATCAAACAGGCAGCGGAGGGACATGCTCCGCCTCCGGTTGAATCTACCAATCCATCAAGTTCATTCTGAATAACGATGACGTCGCCGTTGAATTTTTGTCGTCGCACTATTTCATCAAGTGCAATCTTTCCAGAGGTACCGGAATCGTCTTTCGACATTTGTGAAGGAGATGTCGCAACTAACTGCTCTTGTCCCTTCGAATGTGATTCCACGATTAACATTAAGACCATCGTCAAAACAAAACTAACTTTCATATGTTCCTCCGTTAGCGGCAACTTGCAATGTGAGGCTTGCTCAGTCCACAAAGTTCAATACACCATAAATTCAAACTACAAACCTTCAAGTCTATTGCATGCCTTGACACCTTTGGTCAATCGTATGATCGGCCCTACTAAAAGAAACCTCCGATGTCTCATTTCTCATTGCTTTGCATTTCTCTTGGTGCTGATCTTTGCCCCAGGTTTTCCCTGATAGCGGCTCTCGCGTGAACAAAACCGGATACAACCCACGCCAGGATAAAGTAGCTTGATAGCACAATAGGAATTACCTCGACTTTAGTGAATAAAACCGCAAGTAACCAAAGGATACTCATCACCAATCCAGAAATGGAAAGACCAGTTTTCAAGTACTCATTAGATGCGACGGCTAATGCCGCGAAGAAAATGCCCGTCGCAGTTAAGAACATGCCGCACAATTGGATCAACTCTGAGTTCATCGCATTACCTAACCATTTTGATATTAATTTAGTGTACTTGCACATTTGCTACTTCTTTTCAGGAGTAGTCTTACTCGTTCCACAATCGGCTGTATTGCTGTTCTTTTCGCTGCCACCACCGATCTGTTGAATCTTCGGCACCGATGCACCGCCAAGTATTTGCCGAGTTGGAACGGCCCTAATTGCTGGAACCGACGCTCCTTTTTGAATGATATTGGTGAAGGTTGGTTTCACGGACCGTTTCATAATCAGTCTCCCCTTGGGTGTTAGGCAATTTGGAATTGGTAAATGAATATTGTTGCTTAAGGTTTAACAGCCTCGGCAGTAACATGTTCCAGGGCTTTAGGCTTTTGTTGAAGTAACGTTTTTAGATCTTCTAGGTCTCTAAGTTGGACAACGTTTTGAATAGTCGTACCCCGCTCCACTGTTGCCTGGGTAGTGACTTCACCAACAGACTTTTTTCCAAGGTTACCAGCAACGGAATTGATGCCAAAAAACAGTAACAAAAAAAGAATCCCAACTGCAAATCCGACTGCCGAAACCCACGCCAGAATTTCATTTACCTCCGCAGCCCGATTGCGTTCTTCTAGTGCGGAATCGTCTCTTTGTACGTGGTATCTTTGGAGCAACCCCTTCTGGATTTTAATCCCCTGTTGGCTTGCCAAATACGAACCTAAAGTTGAAAGTACCGAGACGAACAATGAAAGCCAACAGATAATCAAAAGTGCAATGCCCGTGACGGCATGAACGTTACCGAGAAATGCTACTGTTAATGCGAGACCACCACTCGCAAGTGTTAGAATACCCTTGTCGAAATTCTCATTGTTCGACAGCTGACGCTTTAGCAAGTCTTGATATGCCTTGTCGTATGCATCGCGATGTGCGGCATCTATGTTAGCTTGTTCAGATGCATGAACTTGCGGGGTTGGCTCTGTCAAGATTTTTCTCCATTGGCGTTACAACTTGGAGTGGGGCTAATTTGCTCCGTTGGTTTCTGTGATATCTGGACGATAGGCTGTATTGGAGGAACAGATGCACCCCTTTCAACTAATACCGATCTTAGTTGCGGAACTGAAGCTCCTTCGACCAGTCGCTGAATACCAGGCACAGATGCACCATAATGGTCCTTAACATGCGACTCTATGTATCGATCTACATCGTTGGGCTTGCTCATTCGTTTGCTCCTATAAGTGACGACGGTTT
>JANODQ010000343.1:0-2593 GCA_031412775.1 Pirellulaceae bacterium
CTTTCCAGATGCAAGCAATTCTTCGATCAACTGTTCAAACCGTGTGGCTCTATCTTCCTGAACTCTACCCGGCTCATTGGTTCGCCATCCTCGTCGCGAAAATTCTATCCAGAGGTGCTTGGCAATTGATTTCTTGATGAACTCAAGCTTTTCTGCGCGATAGACCATTGCCGCTAGCGAAATACCGAATCGCTCTTTAAATTGAACCAGACGAACCATCGAGAGCCCTTCGAACGCAATCTTCAGTTGCCGGTTCGGCAAGAGCAGAATTGAAGCAAGTTCAAATGCACGTTGTTCGAGTTCGGGTGAATCATCTTTGCCTTCACAATCACCAAGAAGAATATGTGCCAACTCATGCGCTGCGTTTAGACGATGACGTTCGTGTGGTACCTTGGGGTTCAATGCAACAATGTATTCATCACCATAACGTGCTGCTAACCCGTCAATCCTGAGATCCGATTCCACTTCAATGACGCGGACTCCGAACCCTTCGAGAATCCCAATGATGCTGGTGATCGGTTCGTCTTCACCGATATGGAACTCACGTCGAATCTCTTGAGCAAGTAGCGCAAGGTCTTCGGTCTTCTTCACCTTACTAACATTGACATTTGGCTTTAATCGCCGAGTGAGGCGGTTCTCGACTGCAACGTAAGCGTCGATCCAACGCTGAACCTCTGCCTCAAAAGCCAGAAGATCCGCAGATTTTGTTTTTGATTTCAGGTTACGATAACGTATCCCGCTTAACCCCTTTGATGATTCCAAAAACCAATTAATCGGGCGGTCATAGACCTTGCTCAAAGCCGCGAGAATATCCAGGCCTGGTACCGAAAAGCCCTTTTCGTAATTGGCGATGGTTGCATGAGAAATAGGGAAAAGCGGTTCGAGTTGTTTTGCCACCGCTCGGGTCGATAGACCAAGGAGAGATCGAGCCGTTCGCAGCTTGTTTGCGAGGCTTTCTTGCATTCCCATGGATTCTGGATTTCTGTTCGCTGGAATCGTCACTGTGTAAACCTGGTTTTACAAATAGGACTAAATTAACACGCTTTTTTTACAAGAGTCAAAGGTCCGCGCCAAGCTTCGTCGCAAAAAAATCCAGATTTTCAGGCGCTTCCATGCAGCGAGAGCTCTTGGTAAACCTCGTCGTCGTTGCGTTTTCTAACCTGGATAATGAGGATCGCGTTTTCAACCACTTTGTAAATCAGTCGGTATTCACCCAATGGAAAGTCGATGGTAAGAGCTTCCTTGTAGGGGTTTGGTATAGGGTGGAAACGGCTCATTGACCAAATCCAGAATGCAGCCAACGACTTGTCTGTATTAGTTTACTCGTAGCCACTCAATTTCCTTAGAAACTGCTCTTTCAATTCGCAGCGATCTCATATGCGCTGGCTCAATCGACCAGCAAGTAGCCTGGACGCTTCGTCATGCCCGACCCGCCCCACTCACCTGGAGCTCCAGCGATTTCAGCCCGTGCGATCCAGTAGAGATTGTCAAGTTTTTAAAGATGTTCATATCTCAACAGGTGACAGCCCCTTAATTGTCCCGAACGGGACAATATTTCTTGACTAATGGAGTTTCTGGTCTAAAGTTACCGAGCGGGACAATTTCGGCTGCCATGAGGTCGCAGATGCTTCATTTTCCCGATCGGGATTACGGCTGGGGTGCGATGACCAAAATCAACAATGCTCTAGAAATTGGCAAAATCGTTCGGCAGCGACGCAAAGATGCTGGGCTGACGTTGAAAGATGCGGCAGGTATGGCTGGGGTCGGAGTTCGCTTTTTGTCGGAACTTGAACGAGGAAAGCCTACTCTGCAAATCGGATTAGCCATTGACGTTCTCCAACTGTTCGGACTCGAACTGCATGTTCGTGCTCGAGGTGAACGTTCATGAGCGACCAACTCTTTGTTCGTTACCAACAGCAACTTGTCGGCCTCATCACGCAAACTGCGTCTCGCACCATGCATTTCGAGTATGACGACTCGTGGTTACGGTCTTCAAGCAGTTTTCCAATATCGATTTCGCTGCCATTTGATGGAAAGTTCGCGGACGCCGCAAGTCATCACTTCTTTGCGAACCTGCTACCCGAAGGAAATGTGCGCGAGCAGATTTGCAAGTCTTTAAAGATTTCAACCAACAACGATTTTGAATTATTGTCGGCAATTGGTGGTGATTGCGCCGGGGCTTTGACCATCACCGGTTCTAGTAGCATTGAGTTAAATGATCTCGTGCCTCGTTATGAACCCGTCACCGAGAAGCAACTCGGACTTTGGTCAGTAGGAACTCCAAACGCCTTCGCAGCTGTTACAGGGCACAGCGAGATCCGTCTTTCGTTGGCCGGTGCACAAGACAAGCTCCCAGTACATATCGATGGAGACCAGTTATTGATCCCGATTGGCAATACGCCCAGTACCTACATTCTCAAGTTTGCCTCGCCGCACTATTCCCATCTGCCAGAGAATGAAACCTTCATTACGATGATGGCCAAGGAAGTCGGTTTGCCGGTGGTTGATGTTCGGGTTCGAAAGACAACCAAGTCAAGTGTATCTTTAATTGCTCGCTACGATAGGCAACTGGAGTCGGGCCGTTGGCTACGGC
>JANODQ010000344.1:0-3584 GCA_031412775.1 Pirellulaceae bacterium
GGTGTTTGGTGTAATGGCTCTCCAGATATTTTCGGGAGTCGGGCCGTTAGACAAGCATCCATCCACGGGATCGCCAGGTAGCGTTGATTACCACATTCGTGTGCGGTCAGTGGGTCAACCGCAACGCCGATAAGGCCTCCTTTGGAACGTATCGTACTAAAAAAGGTTTCGTTTGCAGGCCAAACTCCAGCAAAGCGCCCATTCTTGTCTGTCACGCCCTCTTTCGTGCCTGGATTACACATGATAGGTACACCTAGCACGGCATCCGTCAACGCATGAGCTTTGATCGAGGGTCGATCGGGATTGGTTTGAAACAATGGCACACCGGAACGCAACCAAGCGGCCGCGATACGTTCTGGATGCAGCATAACCATTCCTCCTGACCAATGACCGCCACCGCTATGCCCCCAAAGAGCCAAGGGTGCTTTAGCCAGTTCTGGATGGCTCGACTTTGCACCAAAGTCAACAAGGCATTTTTGAAACGCCGCATCGGAACCGTTGCGTGGATCGCACCACATTTGGCAGTCGGCTTTTTCGGGTTGCTCGTAAGACGGAGCAAGCAATACGCAGTCATGCTTCTTGGCCAATGCTTGCCAGTGAAGATCGAACGCACCGGTGAGCCCCGACTTGCAAGAACCCTCGCCGCATCCGTGCTGGTGAACGATGATTCCGCGTATTTGCTTGGCTGTTGGAGGAATCCAAATTGTGTAGTTTACGGGATAGATTAGTTCGCCGGGGGTCGTCGAAGCTTCATACCTTACACGATAGTAAGGCGGCTTCGCATCCGGATATTGGTCGTATGGTGGTTGCTGCGAGTATAAAGGACTGGCAATCAAGAGAGCATACAAGCATGTTATGTTTCGCATGATACTGGATGGCAAGGTTATGGAGAGGATGGAGTTATGGAGAGGATGGCGGCATTCGTTGAGGCCTCGGTGGTATCGGGGGCAATGCTTTGTTATCGAATTTTTTGATCGGGTAGTTCCGTCTTGATTCCTGCGTCGATCGGCATCTTGTCGGACTCGATTGTGAGTCCTTCTGAAGCCAGAAGTGCAACAAGTTGTTCCTCTAGCCTTCGCCGAACTTCTTTAAAATCGGGATCGTCGGCTAGATTATGAAGTTCGTGAGGATCGGACTCAAGGTTATAGAGCTCAGCCAAATGTTTATCTGGCGACCCATCACCGTGCGGATAGCGGATAAACTTCCAACTATCAGTTCGGATCGCTCTTACATTAGGCGTGTAGGGAAACTGATTCTCATAGTTGTACTCGTAGAACCATCTATCCCTCCATGGTCCTTCGCCAGTGGTGGCGATTTGTCTCCAAGAAGCGCCTTGACTACCCTCGATTTGCGGAACCTGACATATATCCAGAGTACTTGCGGCGATATCAAGCGTAAGGACTTGCTTGGTAACAACTTTGCAGTCGTTTGTTCCCGGGAGCTTTGCAATAAGCGGAATTCGAATGCTGGGTTCATGAGCCGTTCGCTTGTCAACCATTCCGTGTTCGCCTTCGAGAAGTCCATTGTCGCCCATGAAGATGATAAGCGTGTTATCGAACTGCCCCGATTGTTTGAGGTACTTTACGAGCCGTCCCAAACTGTCATCGACAGACAACACCGTCCCCCAGTAACCGTGAACCATGTTCTCAAAGTCTTTAACAGCTTCGGGACTCGAATCCGGAAAGGTCTTACGCCAATCGAATAGCGGTCCGTATATGACGTGCCACGTATTAAGTCGTTGCTTGATCCAGTCGGGCTTTCTGTCCAATTGAAATGCGCTTGCTGGATAAGGAACTTTGACCGAGTCGAATGTATGGGAATACTTTTCCTCTGGGGTGTAGAAACTATGGGGCGCTTTTTGGCCAATGCAAAGCGACCATGGCTTGTTTGTGCTTTGCTTCTGCAGCCACTCGAGTGCCAGATCGGTCACGACAGTCGTGTAGTAGCCGGGGATCGCTTTAGCCCCGCTGCCATGAATGTTCCATTCGTTGTCAAAGTACTTGCCTTGACCTTTGTGTGTCACGAACCAATCAAAACCTGGCCTTGGTTCATCGTTATTTTCGCCCATATGCCATTTACCGATGTACGCAGTGGCATAACCATTCGATTGCAACTGCTTTGGCCAATGCGACAAGCTCGCAGGTAACTCCGAGAAGTTATCGCGCACGCTATGACGATGCGCATACAAGCCTGTGAGGATGCTTGCGCGACTCGGCGAACAAAGAGATGTCGTACAAAAAGCATTAGCGAAACGCACCCCGTTGCTCGCCAATGCATCGATGTGAGGTGTCTTTACATTGACAGACCCATAACAGCCTAAGGCATCAGGTCGCAGGTCATCGCAAAGAACAAAAAGAACATTGGGTCTATCAACGCATAATCCGGTCCTAATAAAAACACAAAACAAAGCAGCGGTCGCAAAAAAAAGTTTCATGGAACACGATCGTCCGCAAAAAGACAACATGACAAAAAAGGCAGGCTCACAGCCACAACAGTATGCGCCAGCCGCGCGAGACTGTCACGTAGTGAGTCGTTCGAGACGATTGAATGCTCAATGAATTCTGGGATGAATGGCACAAGCGGAGGCAATTCACCTGGTCAAAATGTGGTGGCGGAAACGGAATATATTTTGGGAGGTATCTGAACTGGCAAAAAGCAGACTACAACCTGCACGACCGTTACAGATGTTCCCTCAAGAGCCCAATCATCCGGCGAAAGCAAGCATTTCACCACGAAATAGCAGGTTGTTTGCTGGATTTATCCCATGCTGCCTCGGTCTAACCCCCTGGACCAAAGCTCGATTTTTTTAGAAAATCATTTAAATGTCGTTAATCACACAACCTGCAATTTGTTTACATCAAGCCGCGAGTGCGCTTGAGTCCGCGCAGGATACGCTTTGGCAAGCCTCGGCTTTTTCTCAGCGAGATCCTTTCAAGTCTTCACCCAATGAAGACTCGGCACTCGTCATGCCTTGCGGTGAAAACTCCGTAATAATTGCCGTTGCCGATGGGTGTGGAGGAATGCGTGGTGGCGATAGAGCTTCCAAACTGGCCATGGACTATCTAGCCGAATCCATCGAACAATACGTCGAACAATACGTTGATGATCCTCGACTGATCCGCAGTGCAATTCTTGATGGTATCGAGAATGCAAACCGGGCAATTCAATCACTGAAGATCGGAGCGGCTTGTACGATTGCAATTGTTGAGTTTCATGATGGTATGATTCGAAGTTATCATGCTGGCGACTCAATGGTACTGGTGACAACAAACCGTGGGCGCGTTCGATACCAATCGATAAGTCATTCGCCGATCGGCTACGCAGTTGAATCAGGAATGCTACAAGCCGATGCAGCCATGCATCATGAGGATCGACATCTTATATCGAACTGTTTGGGAAGCCCGCATATGCGAATTGAAGTTGGCCCAAGCATTCGACTTGGAAAGAATGACCGCGTCTTGGTTGCAAGCGACGGCCTATTCGACAATTTAAAGACAAATGAAGTTGTCGATATTTTACGCTGTGGCGAGCTAACCAACGTCGCTGAAAAGTTGTCTGCAATTGCAACTCAGCGAATGCTCGCC
>JANODQ010000345.1:0-3727 GCA_031412775.1 Pirellulaceae bacterium
CTACGGATTTATCATAGAACCCAACGTTGGAAGCAATTCCAACGTTGGGTTTTTTTATGTACCTACGTTTTTTCGTCGGTCGCTCCTAAACGGTCAAAGCTCCAACCTAAACATTCAACATGTTCGACACCCGCATTGCGATCCTCGGCAATCCTGATGGTTTCTACGTTCGCGACCTGCAACGTGCTGCGGCCGAACTAGGTTTTGCGTATCAGCCCAATCTAGTTTCATTTAACGACCTTTTCGTCGACTCGCATTGCGGTTCCCATACATTATGCGAGTACGATGCGGTGCTTGTTCGCTCGATGCCACTAGGGTCACTTGAACAAGTAATTTTCCGAATGAATGCACTTCACGTGATTCAACGTCGCGGCACACTCGTTATCAATCAACCGCGTACTCTTGAGATCGCTATCGATAAGTGGCTGACGCTGGATCTCGCAAGCCAATCTGGTTTAGGGATTCCACATACCCATGCTTGCCAAACTCGAGAGCAGGCTATGTCTGCGTTTGAAAGCCTCGGTAGAGATGTCGTAGTTAAACCGATTTTCGGAGGCGAAGGCCGCGGGTTGATACGAGTTTGCAATGCTGATATGGCACACCGCGTGTTTTCAACGCTCGAGCAAATCCAATCCGTTGCGTACCTGCAAGAATTTGTTCCGCATTACGGTTATGACATTCGCGTTCTGTTCGTCGGTAGTGATTACTTTTGCATCGCTCGACATGCACCCGAGAACGACTGGCGCACAAATATTTCTCGCGGCGGCCATGCCACTCGGCATCAAATCACCGATCACCAACTTGATGTTGCTCTACAAGCAAAAAACATGGTGAACGGTGATGTCATCGGAGTTGATATCCTACCGGCAAAAGATGGCAGAGATCTGCTGCTAGAAGTGAACGCGGTTCCTGGTTGGAAAGGTGTTGCAACCGCATGCGAAGTCGACATCGCTCAGAAAGTGCTTCGACTAGCAATTGATCGTACCTCTTGTCAGCGTCACACTAAATAAAACACACCAGGCTGGCCCAATGAAAGCTGAGCCGATGGCGCTAGAGCCGCGTTAGAAGGACAAACCAACCGCTTGCGCAGGACCGTTCTGCGACTCGGCTATCGCCGGCGGCTTAATTTGAGGTCCTTGGTTAATCTAGGCTCATATCTACTCATTAAAAGCAGCGACATCTTGATCAGGCCAGCATTGATTCGAACTCTGTTATTGGTTTTCTAAAATCGCACAAAACGCTACCTAACCGAGTAAGGCTTTTTCCATTTGCTGCCGGATGATAGTTAGCCGTTCTAGGCCACCCCCAGAGACTTCTGCTGTAGTCCAGCCGCAAAATCCGATGTCATCCAAGCCTTTACGAACTTCGCTCCAAGGCACGTCATCGTCTGCCGAAGTGATGTCCACGAATTTGTTTTTCGCTCGGCTGAATCCTTTGATATCTAGCTTCACTGCCCGACGTCCAAAAGCGTTCAACCATTCACGTGGCTGACCGTACTTCCAGTGGTTGCCGATGTCATAGTACATCCCGACCCATGGGCTGTTAAAACTATCGACAAAGTCGATAAACTTGTCGGCGGTTTGTTCGGCGGGTGCATCGTGGTCATAATGAATCTTGTTCCATACATTCTCAATCAGTATTGACTGGCCAAGTGACGCAGCCAGAGGGAGAAGCTTTTTGATTTCGGTGTGTGCGCGATCATCGACCTCTTGCGGGCTTCCATCTTCACCGCGACCGATGACTATCAGCACGGCGCTTCCTCCGATGGCATGAGATACATGTAAGCAGTGTTCGATGTTTGCGACACCCTTTGCTCGTATTGATTCGTCGGCTAACGTGAGTCGAGACTTCCAATGATCATGATTGATCGCGTTATGGGCGAAGACGCCCGATTTGCGAACTGCCTCACGAGCCTCTTCTACCGAAAATAATCCTGCTTCATCAAAATCGACACCGTCATAGCCTGCTTTGTCGGCTAGCTGTAATCGCTCAACGATCGACAGCTTTTTACCTTCCACGTCTTTTGCGATCATGGTCAGCTTGCAAGAAAAGAGGATGCGTTTCCCAGCAGGCGGTACAATAATATCGGAGTTTGCGTTGATCGCCTTGGAAGCATCATCAGCAGCAGACAACGATCGCGATCCAATCGAGTTCGCAGCAACAATCGGAGCAACGATCGACGCCAACGCAGTAGACGCGATGAATTTCCGGCGTCCCACGTTGAGAGGAGATTGAAAGTGTGTATTAGTATTTTGAATTGGGAAGTTCATGGGGCCACCTTTTGGGAAATCAGCTTTCGATTTTGAAAGAGTAACACGCAGAAGATCTGAAAATCGTTTTGATTCGCGATCGCTTAATGGTACTCGAATTTGCAAACCAAATCTGACTTTTTTCAATGATCGCCGAGTTCACGAAGTTGAAATGGAGCTTTTGTTTCCCGTTTGTTTAACGCATTGGGCCTAAGGTCACAGCCGATGTTCAAGGGTGGTCGGACAAAGATCGGATAGTGCTTTTTGAATCTACACGGTTTTTCAGTTACACAGGTTTTCAGTTGCACAGGTTTTCAGTTATATAGCTGAGGCAACTAAATACGCAAATCAACCAAAGCTGGCGGTGTGTGAACACATCATGTTGATCGAGAGTTGCCTCACGAATTTGCGATTAGCTTCATCAAAGCGTTGTGATCGACCGGTTTCACCAAGTGCGCGTTGAAACCCGCGTCGTCGGATTTTTGGCGGTCTTCATCTTGGCCCCAGCCGGTCAAGGCTACGATCACGATTGCATCGGCCCAAGGTTGCTCACGAATTCGGCGGCAGGCGTCGTAACCGTTCAGCTTCGGCATACCGATATCCATAAGGATTACGTCCGGCCTGAACGCTTCTGACGCGACGACGGCTTCCAGGCCATCGTGCGCAGTCTGCGTATCATTGCCCATGAGCTTGAGCATCATGGCCAAAGAGAATGCACCGTCCTTGTTATCGTCCACGACAAGAATGCGTCGTCGCGCGGCAGGTTTAGACTTCTCGTCGGTGGATTGGTCGTCCACCTGCTCGTCAGTAACTGAAAACGCCACCGGCAGCCGCACGGTAAAAGTGCTTCCCGTGCCGGACCCGCCACTTTCGGCATTAATACTACCGCCGTGCATCTCTACGAGCCGCTTAACGATGTTCAGGCCGATACCAAGTCCACCCTGCGATCTTTCCAGCGATCCTTCGATCTGAGCAAACATGTCAAACACATGGGACAACATGTCAGCGGCGATGCCCACGCCGTTGTCCGTCACGCTCACCACTGCGTCGTTCCTCTGCCGCTCGACGGCAAGCCGGATGTGTCCGCCGCGGTCGGTGTACTTGGCGGCGTTATTCAACAGGTTGGCGAATACTTGCGAAAGCCTTGTTAAGTCGCCATCAAGGTAGAACGATTCGGGCGGCATGTCCACGACGAGTTTGTGTCCCTGGGCTTCGATCAGCGGGTGGCTGGTATCTACAGCGTTCCGCACGGCATCCGCTAGCGGCATCCTCGTCTTTTGCAACACGATCTTACCCTGGTTGATACGGCTTAGGTCCATCAGATCGTCGATCAGCCGAGTCATCTGCTCGACCTGCCGTTCCATCATCGAGCATGTCTTTTTCAACGTCCCAGCATCGATCTGGGCAAGATTTATGATTTGCACGCCATTGCGGATCGGCGCCAGCGGGTTGCGTAGTTCGTGGGCCAGCGTCGCCAG
>JANODQ010000346.1:0-3426 GCA_031412775.1 Pirellulaceae bacterium
TGCGGTAGCCGAGTTGCTTGGCGTACTGCATATCAGTCGAATGGAATGTGTTGATTCCAACCTTCGGTATTTCTCGCCAGTTGATCCACGAACCGAAAGACAAATGAGCGAGAATCGCCAGCTTTTGCGCGGCATCGCTTCCATCGACATCCATTGTCGGATCGGCTTCGGCGTATCCAAGTTGTTGGGCTTTTTGAAGTGCCGTTTCGTAATCCGCGCCCGATTCATCCATCTGTGAAAGGATAAAATTGCTAGTCCCGTTCAGTATTCCCAGCAGCGATTGGACTTGGTTTGCCGAGAAGCACTGGCTGATATTTGCGATGATCGGAATCCCACCCGCGACGGCAGCTTCGAAAGCAATCGATCGTCCGAGTGACCGAGCCTTATCAAAAAGCTCCGGCCCGTGTTCGGCAAGCAGAGCCTTGTTGGCAGTGACGATGTCTTTACCGGCTTCCAGTAGCTTTAGCGTGATCGTTCTTGCGGGCTCAAGTCCGCCGATGAGCTGAGCGACAACCTTGATTTCTGGATTGTCGATGACATCTTCGACGCGGTCGGTCAAAACGCCCTCGGGCAGATCGATTGTTCGAGGTTTGCTGAGGTCCGCAACGACCGCTTTTTCGAGCCAAAGAACTCGGCCCGCGTGCCTAGCCGTGCGATCTCCGTGATCCAGAAGCAGCTTTGCTACGCCCGTCCCAACAGTCCCCATTCCGACAATTGCGACTCGCGTTTTTTCCATAAGAAATACAAGGCGTTTCTAGAGTAATTCTTGGGCAACCCAAGCCGTAAGATGAATGAAATTTTGCTTCGCGATATCGTAATCCATCCCATAGACTCTGAATATCCTATGCTTTTACTCGTACTGAAGTTTATTGAAGGTGATGTCGCTCGAGTATGTGTTGGGGATGTCGTACCGCGTTCAAGTTTGCGTAGTGAATCAATTATCACGATTCGCTAGAAATTAATGCAAGATTGTTCGCCGTTTAACGGGGGGTTCTCTTCCTTTCCTGGGTTTTTCTGCTAGCTTATTAGTCATGGCAGACTTATTTTTGTTCGTCAAAAGCATCTTCTCTCCGACGCCTTTGGATTTCCCAAGTCCCAATAGAAAGGTCCTAGTCAACCATGCGTTACGCATTTCGACTGGCTGAATTGTTAGGTCACACACCTGACCGTCGTAAACGTCCCGGAACCATCAAAGCCATCGTGGAATACACAGGCCTCGATCGTCACCAGGTAGCAGCGCTTCTCAAAAACGAAGCCAAATATATTCCCATTGAAGCTTTGTCGCGGCTTTGTGACTACTTGATCGAGCATGGTTACGCGAAAGCGGACGAGCTTCCAGGGGCATTGTTTGCTATAAAACCCGAGAATTTTTGGGAGTTGTTAGCTCGTCGCCGTCGACTGGAAGTTTGCGTCGGAGTTCGTCGTCCGCCTGACGATCAATCTGCAGATACGGCTTGGGTTGTGGCTTCGGATGCCGTCCTTGCTGGTGAAGTCCTGAACGGAGTTTCCACACTAGGCGGCACCGCAAAAGCCTTAGCAAACGTCGGAGCAGGTGCGGTACGCAGCGAACTTCCGCCTCACTTAGAAAATCTCAAGCAAACCTTGGTTTGGAGCCCGGTGACGATGCCGGAAGAACAAGTGCGGGCTCGCGTGAAAGAAGTCTACGACGAGTTTGGTGAAATCGACGGTGACAAGGCCCTGATCTGTCTTGGAAGCGTGAAAAGCAATTTGACTGTCGAGATGGTCATGGGTGCCGCGTTTGGTTGCGATCCGTTTGTCTCTCAAGACGATGTGAAAACGGCCAAAGAGCGATCGTGTCCCTTCTTCCTTCGATATCGTGATAGTGACCCGCATCCGCCAGCAGCATCGGCTGGGATGCGTTTGAGCAAAACCGAAAAAGCCGACCAACCCGGTCTGTATTATGAACAGGCAAACGGCTCGTGGGCTTTTGCCGGTGGAGCAACACGCGGTCAAGACGCAGCACTCGTGTTCTACATTTATCGTGAATCACTCGGCCGGTTGGAAATGATTTTGAGTGGATTCTCGGGTCGCGCAACACGATTGCTTGCTCGAACTCTTGCTCACCAAGCCGAAGTTTTCTGGCCACCAATTTATCACGAAAATTATTTGCAAATCGGAGCTTACATTGTTCAGTACGCAGCGTCGGAAGTCACTGATGGTGCCGATGATATTCTTCGGACAGATTTGCTTGCAGAGGCGACGGTTATTCCATTGCCTGTGGAAGCAATTCAGCGCCGATTAGCGAAGGTTTCGTAACTTTTTTTGGAGTGCTGCGACTAGTCGCAGCTTTTGGACTGATCAAGGGAGAGTCCGTTTCAAACAACACTGTGAAGAAAGAGTCTTCCGTTCAGGTTGCAGTGTCGGCCCCAAAGCTGGGACAAGTCCCAGCACTTCCGCATCAGAGTGGTTCCAAGACAAGTGTAATTGTTTTTGCACTGGTCTTTTTGCTCTGTGGAGCGATTCGATTCGCTTGGTTGTCGAATGATTTCAGCTCTCTCTCGAGAGACCCCGATGCTTACGCAGTGCTTGCTGAAGGGCTTGCTTCCAGTGGGACTCTCGGGCACGTTGTTGGAACTCACGTTCACGCCACGGCTTATCGGCCACCAGGTTATATTTGGGCTCTTTCGTGGCTGGTCGTTAAAGGTCAGATTAGCGAGTTTCGTGTTAGCCTGCTTCATGGTTTTCTTGGCATGCTGTCGTGCATTCTTGTCGCTCGCATCGCGTATTTATTGTTGCGGTGCCAACCAGTCGCCGCGATTGCGTGTCTGGCGGTCGCTGTCGATCCAATACTGCTGAAGCAATCGAGCCTCGTCATGACCGAGACTCTAGCGACATTCATTGCTGTTGTGCTTTGGTGGAGTTGGATTGAGCTTACGAAAGTCCCTCGTTCCACGTCGGTGATGATGCTTGGAATGCTTGTGGTCGGTTTGATTGCGGGGTTTGGGTGCTTGGTTCGACCGACAACGTTTGTTTGGATTGCACTGTGGTTCGTAGTAAGCATATGCATTCAAGGAGTCGTTAAACTGCGGTCACCCGTGCTTGAAAGGGAAGCGAGCGAATCGCCAGATAGCAACGGTGCATCGTTTTGTTATTATCAACAATTGTCCGGTTGGTTAAGCTTTTTTGCAGGCGTTGCTATCATTGTTGGTCCGTGGGCTTATCGCAATTCTGTACAGATTGGTCAGTGGACGATGACTACCACGCATGGTGGGTACACGCTGCTTCTAGCTAACAACCCAGTCTTGTACGCAAACATTCAAAAGCACGGTTGGGATCGTGAGTGGGATGAAACGCGCTTTCATTTTCTATGGGATCAGCGGCGTCACGCAGACCCCCGGATGCCCGAATTCTGGACGGCTGAATTCTGGATGCCTGAATTCTGGATGCCTGAGTTCTGGATGCCTG
>JANODQ010000347.1:0-1833 GCA_031412775.1 Pirellulaceae bacterium
ACTTGGGGTGTTTCGTGGATAATCCGTGCAACACACGGAGGTGTCTATGAACAAGAAGTATATCGTCCGCCTTTCGGATGAAGAACGTGCTAACTGCCATTCAGTAATCAAGAAGCTCAGTGGATCGTCGCAAAAAGTACGACGAGCTCAGATTCTTCTCAAAGCTGACGCCGACGGACCTGCCTGGACCGATCAAGCCATCGCGGAAGCTTTCAATTGTCGTATTCAGACGGTCGAGAATCTGAGAAAGCGATTGGTCAATGACGGCTTCGCACGAACACTCGATGGAAAGCAGCGAAGCGATCCGCCGACGCCACCGAAGCTCGACGGCCAAGCTGAGGCTAAACTGATCGCGATGCGGTTAGGAACGCCACCCAAGGGTTTTGGTAAATGGACCTTGCAGCGGCTCGCCGAACAACTCGTTACGCTGGAAGTCGTCGATTCGATTTGCCCCGAAACAGTCCGCAAGACGCTAAAAAAAACGGCATGACCAAACGTATGATCGATTACTGGGTGATTCCGCCGGAGAACGATGCGGGGTTTGTCGCCTGCATGGAGGAAGTGCTTGAAACCTATGAAAAACCTTATGATCCAGCCAATCCAGTGATCTGTATGGACGAGCAACCAGTTCAATTGCTCAAGGAAACTCGCGTAGCAATCGAGGCGACCAAGAACCATCCCAAGCGTGTCGACTATGAGTATGAGCGCAACGGGACGGCCAGCATTTTCATGTTCACCGAACCGCTTTCGGGTTTTCGGCAAGCGACCGCCCGTGATCAACGGACCAAAGCGGATTTGGCGCGAGAAGTGGCAAGACTTTTGGACACTCGTTACGCCAATTGTCAGAAGGTAACGCTGGTCTTGGACAATCTCAACGTCCATACCAAAGGGGCGTTCTACGAAGCATTTGAGCCAGCGGTAGCTCGTGCTTACGTCCGCCGAATCAAATCTATTTTCACTCCCAAGCATGGTAGCTGATTGAATGTAGCGGAATGCGAGCTCAGCGCGATGACGCGTCAATGCCTTCATCGCCGCCGGATCGGCGAGCTGAGCGAGTTGAATGAAGAGATTTCGGCCCGGGTCGGACCACATCAATGCGAAACAGCGTGGCATGAACTGGCAGCTACAGATTGACGAGGCTCGTACCAAACTGGCACGACTCTACCTCAAAATTAAGACTGGATGATGCACTAGGGTTTTCCAAAGCATATACAGCAGTTTCAAGAAGCCGCTGTCGACAATACTGTGACAATCTCAAATTAGAGCCATAGGCTACTTAGGCTTCATGACAGCGTCTGCCTCTGCCGTAGTATCATTTACTGCTTTTTGAGTCGCATCGCGGTTAGCAGCCAATTCCAGAACTTTGTTGGTAATTGCTGCGTTATCGATTAAAGAATCGTCAAGTAAGACTTGAATCATCTCGATATTTTGATCGCATACCTTGCCCATTAGTCCGTACGATTTTGACTTGAGGGCCATGAAAGCGTTAAGCTTTTTATCATCGCTGATTATTGCGGCCGCGTCGAGCTTTTTCGCGGCCATCTGGAATTGCTCGGTAGTTTTTGCAAACTGTGTAGTCAGATTCTTACTAAGTTCATTTCTTTCTTTTCGAAAGCCCTCAACTCCCAGCTGGTCAAAGTCGTTTAGCAGTTGCTGGAAGGCAGGAACAGCGACTTGGTTTTGCTTGTTCGCACCCTCTAATGCGACGTCAGACTCTTTCAACAAGAGATCGACTTTCGGATCCGAGCTCGAATTTGCCATTTTTTGAATGCCACTAATCATCTCAAGGAATTCAATTATGTCCGTGTCTTCACCCTCTGCTGAACAAAAAAA
>JANODQ010000348.1:0-4422 GCA_031412775.1 Pirellulaceae bacterium
TCAAAGATCCGATAGCGATCGTGGCCAAAGGTAAAAAGATCGACATCCATGTCACGCCTCGCAGCAAATAAGTCAGTGCAAAACAAGGTGTAAGCGAGGCAAAGTAGAAGCCGCTTTGAACGCTCGCGACAGCAAGCTTGCCTAACACAATCTGAAACGAAGAAAGAGGCGAAAGCGTTAGAACGTCAAACGTCCCTTGCTCCAGCTCATTAGCCATTGAGCGGTACGCTGCATTCGGTACGACCACACACGCCGGAATGACTAAGATAAAAATGTATCCCGCAAGCAAATACCGACCCGCCGGTTGAAAGTAAATTGCAGGAACCGATGTCAGCACTGCAAAGAGCGTCCAACCTGCAATTGCGACCATCAACAGTATAAAGGTCCACTGGAACTGCCGACTCTTGAGAGATTGCCGCGTTTCTTTTACAAGAATGGGACTGCACCAATCACCTGCTCGAACAAGCCAACGATCGAGAGACGACTCGCCATCGAGAAGCCTTCGAATAGCGGACGAATGTGTCGCCGCGATAGGATCAGCGTTTGTGGTACTCGGGCTATCGGAAGTCGCACTCATTGGACAGCTCCTGTCGTGATCTGCATGAAGACATCTTCGAGTGAGCGCTCCTTTGACGCGAATTCAATCACATCGAAATCCTGTTGAATAAGTCCACGTAAGAGTTGCGATTGGTCCGCGACGTCGCCTGCGAGTTGAAGGGAAATCGAATCGCCTTCGACAGTAATCAGCGATACGTGGTGTTGGCTGGCGAGCCACTGAGAAGCCTCTTCCATTCGCGAGACCAATCGAACGTGAACTTCACGACCGCTTGAAGAAGCTGCCTGAATATCTGCGACGCTACCCACCGCTAACAATTTGCCTCGTTCAATGATTCCAACTTGATCACACATTTCGGCAAGCTCGGTCAGGATGTGCGACGAAACCAGAACCGCGACTCCTTCTTGCGCAAGTTGGTTTATCAATTGCCTCAATTCGATTCGTGCACGGGGATCAAGTCCGTTGGCGGGTTCATCCAAGATAAGGACCTTCGGCTGATGTACGATTGCGCGGCCAAGACACAGACGTTGTCGCATCCCCTTAGAGAGACCGCGAATACTTTTGGAAGCGATCTTATCAAGCCCGGTGAATGCGAGAGTCCGTTTGACTGCGTTGATCCGATCCTTGCCCACAAGACCATAAGCACGAGCAAAAAAATCGAGATATTCTACGCAATCCATATTCGGATAAGTACCAAACCCGTCGGGCATGAAACCCATTCGCTTGCGAACGAGATCCGGATCATTGATGCTCGACAATCCATCGATCATGGCGTCCCCGTAGGTCGGCAGTTCCAGCGTCGCAAGTATTCGCATCGATGTGGTTTTGCCTGCACCATTGGGTCCGATAAATCCAAAGACCTGACCCGCCATGACTTCAAAAGACAGATCGCTTACCGCTTCGGTTTTTCCAAAGGATCTGTAGAGTCTTCTGACTTCAATCATCGGTGTTGACGCTTGATGAAATCCTTTTGCGAAAGTTGGTGTGTAAGCGATCGCGTCGACCGCAGAAGAAACACTTCCCGATGGCAAGGAACCAAGACTTGCTAACTCGTTTGTACTGCTTTCGATTGGCATCTTATCAATCACCAAGTTCCTGTCAGAACATGAAACGAATCTGACTCGCGAACCGTTTCGCGAAGGGGCTGATCGAGATAGGACGCACTGCGAAGAAGCAGAATAAATCCACCTGGCTTCAGAAAGCGGCTACCGCTTAACCACATTTGGAGCATCTGTTCCATTTCGCTCAACGTTCCCGTTGCCATGTAAGAGTCGGAGCTATAACTATTCATCATCCATGCACCAATTGAGGGCGACCCAGTCGTTGGATAGCCGGGGGGAAACGCGAGCGGGGGCGTGAGTTTGCTGATCTCAGTCAGCGCCTTCAACGCAACAACATCTGATAGAACTCCTCGTTCTCCCGCAGCGGTAGGGCCGACACGGCTGAGTTTGGAATTCTTATCACAAAAGAATCCGACAATCCAATCGTCTTTCATAACGTTTTGAATCTTCGTGAGTTTGCCGGTATCGGGTGTTATCACATAGTCAAAAGTAGCAAGAGAGTCTAACGGAGTGGTAACTGTCCATTGGCATTGTGTTCTAGGCGTAAGAAACCCCGAGTAAGATTGGCTTTCTGAACTCCAGTTCAAACCGATGTTCACTGGCGAGGACGACCGTCCACGTCGCGTTAAGTTTTCGGGTGTTGGCCACACTTCGCTTCGTGAAGAGAAACTAATTTGGCGCGGTGGAAGCCCACTGAAGTAAGTCTGCCTGGAATGGCTTACGCCGCGTGATGTTGCTTGATTGACCCACGTTGCGGATCGAACTCGAGCGTGAGTTTCAAATCCATCCTTTAATACCGAATACAGGAGGATTGTACCTGCAATCGTTATTGCAAGCGGCGGTAGCACTAAGAGCAACAAGATGGGCCTTTGCAATCGATGATGCGCAAACCATAGCAAAAGCGGACCAGCTACGAATGCGAAAACGCATATGAAGATACTGAATCCAATTACGGGCGGTTGCCCTACACGCGGAATGTACCAATCCATGACATGGCTCGCGCTTCGGCCGCTGAAGCCCGATCTGCTAACTCGGCTGCTGAAGCCCGATCTGCTGAGACCGCTGAAAATGTTTTGCTGAAAAAAAGATAAGTCATTCTTCGAAAGCGCAATGCTCCCGAAACCGACTTCTATCGATCGAAATCGCATTGCGTTTTCCGAATCTTGACTTTGATTCAACATAGGCTGCAGATGGTTTGGAGCGATCCGTTCAATCCAAGCTTGCACCATCGAATCCAGTCCCGATTCGTAGTCGCAGTTGCTCACAACGAACGTTCCACCAGCAAGTACATAATTATGAATCGCAGCTAGTTGCGCTGCATCGAGTTTTGCAAAATCCTGAGTGGAAACAATTACGTTAGACCGAGAAGAGAATTCAAGCCAATCCGTGGGCAAGCGATCCACTACGGCCAGTCCAAAATTAGGGTGTATCCACTGGTTGCTTGCGACAAGTTCGCCCCAGTCATTCTTGAAGAGTTGCTCGGCATCGACAACATTCCGAGCATTCGCTGTACCGATTGAAGGAGCACTTTTTTGCCAGTCTTGTACTTGCCGCGCTTGCACAGTCTCGTCACTCAACAAGATCAAGCCCGGAACCGGAACCTGATTCGGATTGACATTAGTTCTCAACGTGATCGACTGGTGATTCCTTAGTTCCGAGAATAATCCAGGCAGCGACCTACCATCTTGCGATATTCGAACACGATAGTTGACCAAGATCCATCTTCCATCCTGTAAAAATAAATCTCCAAAAGGGACTAAAAATGGTGTTCGAGATTCCGACAATCCAGAATTCAAAACAACGGGAACTGTCACCGAATAGTTTGCATGTCCGGTAGTGCTTATATTAAGATCAAGCTGCAAGGACAAGTCAGATGCAAATGATGAACCATCCGCGTTTTGTAGAACAAGTTCCCAGCCATTGTAGCCTTCGGTTTCACCGCCTACACCACGTAGGAAACCCGATAGCCCCAACGTTTCCCCTAGAGCTGGGTCACCGATGATCAATGTGACTCGCTCGGATCGGTTGTTGATTTGTTTGTTGATGGTAGCGTTCAGTTGCCCGTAAGCGATCGGGGCATTTGAGCCGATGAGGCAATAACTCATAACGCAAAAAAGCAACTTGCAACTATGGATCAGGAACTTAGATCCATGCCCCCGTACCTTTACAGCATGCTGCCGCTTCTCCTGCCCGTCAAAGCTCATTCGGCACCTCGGTCGACAGGCGGGATGATTTGCGTTGGCAGACGGTCTTGAGCGAAAGGACTGCTCCCATCATCTGATTGATCATCTAGGTACTTGCCCAGATGTGCGAAAGGTAGCATGAGCACAAACGCAAAAGCAAAGAGAGCAAACGTGACTATTAACATCGCGAGCATCGCCATAAAGGCAGAGACGATCACGCCGCGAGGTAGATTTTGAAAACAGGCAATGACGACAGCTACAAGCGTCGTTATTACGAAAATCATTCGGAGTGAGATTTGGTTGTGCATGGTCGCATTCGTGCAATTGACAATCGCTTTTGCTTTGCCGTCGTGTATGTATAACAAATAATTCGGTTCAATACTTCGAATTTGACAGACTACGCGATAGTGTATGGTTCAGTAACCTAGTGTTGTTCGGTAACATTGCCGATACATTTCGGCGTTGGAAGAACAGCAAGTTGGAAACCGCAAAGTAATTCATGCCATTGAAGCGTTTTCCCGAAAGTCTCTTGACGAAGCTCCAGCTGACCTGACAAAGCTGAGTCTTTGGACACTTCTCGCTGTTCGGCTCCTTTGAATTCGTTTGGAGACACGAAACGCGT
>JANODQ010000349.1:0-3106 GCA_031412775.1 Pirellulaceae bacterium
GGAAGCAGGAAGCGACGCACAAGTTTGCGGTCAGCTTCGAATCCAGGTTTCTTCATAGCGATCAAAGGAACTCGTGGTAGAGCACGCCTCACGTTGGTTAACCACCTTGTAAAAGACTTGACCGCTCCTATGTAGTGGCCCTGGCTTCTGAGACCGAGTTTCGTGACGGGCGATTTCGGTGTGCGCTGGTAGGTTAGTTGGCGAATGCAAGATTCGGCTTCATGTTGATTGATTTGTCCAACCTTTACCCAATTGCAAAATGCAAAGATTGCACGCAGCTTCTGCTCGCAACCATTGCGATATTTGTCGCATGAATTGCCGAGCGAATTAAGATATTCAAGTAGTAGCGCCTCAACTGTAGTTGAACCTGTTACAACCACTCCATGGCGTTCGTTGTTGGCGTCATTTTCCCATTTGAGCATGATGATTCGAGCATCTTGCTTGACTGTCGTCCCTGTCGATCGTCGAATGCGATCGCCGAGCGCGTCGGTGAATTCCGCATAGTAATTGCCGCTTGCTGTGCGTTTGTAGAGTGTTCCCATGATGGCTCCGAGTTTGATTTAGACCATGGACTAGTTTGGTCAAAACGCGGGCTCAGATGGACCAACAATCTTTCCACAACCGGGGACGCGGTTTAGCCAACGATTTATAGGGTCAATGCTAGCTGTGACCAAACGTGTCATTTCAGGCCTGACAATCTGCGCACAAGGAACAAACTAACAAACGGTGAGGCGCTGCGGCTTGGAAGGGCTGTACCGGTGGATCGCCTCCGCAGTGAAACGCGGTTTTGTAAATGTGGAACGTCTTCGTGATCGACAGCGGTGAATGTCAGCGAGTAAACAGCCAACCCTACGACATCGAGCAGATCGCCGAGCTGCTCGTTCAGCTGGCAGAGCTTGACGAACCAGTTGGCAGCTTAATACTCACTTGGGATCAACCGGTTCGTGATCAGCAAATTCCATTGCTTTCGCCATCCCCGAAAACATGAACGCAATTGCGAAGGCGAGGAACACACCTGGAAGCGTTACCGCGTTTCCAGAGCTCACCGATTCTTTAATGCGATCGGCCTCAAACTGCATGTAGGCCACTCCTATGCTCATTGCGAGAAATGAAGCGGATGCGACTCCGTGTATTGTTGCAACCCAGCGTTGCGATGGAGTTGGGCTCATTCTTCTGACTCCCGTTGTCGCAAGAGTTTGAAGTCTTGCCCTTCGATTTCGTTTAGTTCAAAATGGACCATTCCTCGGTCATGCGTTCTGTATAGGGTGAAGGGCGAAAAGCTTATTTCGTAGTCCATTGGATACTGAGCGAGATTGTCGATCAGTTCTTGGACGGTTTTTGGGCAGACCGGCGCCGAAGTATTAACTGTGATGGTTCTTTTGGAGTTGGCCATGAAAAACCTCGTAAAGATGATTAACAAAACTATTCTTGTGAGCCGGACTGATGCCAAGCCAGAAATCTGTACGGTAGATGTTTATATAAACGGCAAATACAACGCTGGTTACTTTTCGATGCCAGAGGGAGAAGCACTGCAGCTGGCCGACGAGCTGGCCAACAATGATTCTCGAAAAGAGCGACCACGGGAAACCGCTTCGCGATAATCATTCGCTCGCGTCCTCCGTTTTGGGCTTCTTTTTGCGGGACTTTTTGAACTTCTCGACGTCCTCTGCGACGATTTGCAGCTTGGCTTCGCGGGCGATGTCCAAGGCTGCTTTGCGGCCTCGTGGGCCTTTCGGGCCAAGTTTTCCCTGCATCATCAGGCCCAGCTCAGTCTCTTTGCCACGCTGAATGCGCTGCATAAGTGTGCTGTAGTCGCTTTCGCAAAGTCCGCGAAGAACTGGTTCGCCTTCTGGAATGACGTGATCCCAGGCCAAGCATATGCGTTTCTCCATCTTTTGCTGTACTTGCTCCATGATTTCCTTGGGAATATCCGGTGGAGTAAGTTCAGCTTCGATTAAATCCAGTGCCGCTCGGAGTTGGCGAGCGATAATTTCCAGGTCCGTCTGTTTGAGTGCCATGGAAACAATCGTGAAAAATATTTTTCAAAACGCAAGTCGTTCAAACATTAGAACTTACGAATCTGACTGTAAGTCAAATTGAGGTAAACTAAATGACATTTGTTTGACAAAGTGTTTTCTTCTGCTAAATTTACCTCCGAGTGCTAGGAAACAACTGGCAAGGAAGTGCGAAACGATAACCGAGGCTTTGTTGATGCTTAAGGTCATGTTTCGCGTTGCGAGGGAGTTCGACGTGATTGAAATCAAGCTAACCCAACTGGTTCAAGACAAACTTGCCGCGTTCGCGAAGGAACGAAAGTGCCTTGCGTGCGAACGGCAAATGGAACCCGAAGAACGGCTTGTATGTGGGTGTTGCGTGAGCTGCGATCAGTCGCAGCGTTACGCGATCCGAAAAGGAAAAGCAACGCTCCAGGATCTACTGGAGTGCGGAGAACGAGCGGTGCAGGCGATCCCTGGTCGTAAACCAGCAACCGCCTACGCGGCCAAACTGCTTGGGAGGAACGGATGATGGATGCAGGAATTTACTTGATGCGTTTTCGATTCAACAACGTCGATTACGCTCGCAAAGTTCTGGTTGACGATGGCGGTTATTACCGATTCGTCGACCAGTTCGACAAGCCGCTACCGGATTCATTGCCTTTGTCGGTCGAAGTTGGAATTAAAAGCGGTTCTGAATTCATTCCGATTTGCCGTCTTGATCCAAACGACGAGACGCTGCATTGGAACGATGCGAACGAGACCACACCCGACGAAGGGATGCTGGTTCTGATTAAGGCCCCGTATGCGCCGGAGCCTGTTTGGCTGGCCTACCTGGACAGCAACGTGTGGCATTACATCGATGCCACCGAGGTTGGTGAAGACGTTGCCTTCTGGACTGACCTTCCAGTCGGCCCTGTCGATGACGAGGACAAGGCCAATGGCGTGACGGCTGATTTGCTGCCGCGTCAGCCGTTGCTTTCCAATGCGGTGGCAAAGGCAACATCAGGCATCGGTTTCGGGGAGGGCCTCAATCATGGCTGAGCGTTGGCCTGGGTTGTTGGATCGTGCTGAGGCCGCTGAGTATTTGGGCGTCTCAACGATGACGATCT
>JANODQ010000350.1:0-2233 GCA_031412775.1 Pirellulaceae bacterium
TTCCAGTCAGCTCGCTTTTCGACCATGGTCTTCAAGTTCAAGCCTCTAGAATGCTCCTACCAAAAACTCTACAGCCCTACGTCATTGGAAATACGATCTTCGGTCAGTATGGCGACCCCTGGTCGGTCGTCGGAGGCGTTAACTGGTATCCAACCGGAGCTCAACTGTTCCGAGTTAATTTCCAAGCCGACTACCTCAAGGGCTCACCAGTCGGCAACAACGCGTTTCCATACCCAGTCGGTGCGACCGGAACCGTCTATCAAGCAAACGTCGAACTGTTCTTCTAGTGACATTCGAAACTTGCGATCCTTTGCGGGATAACCGTGCGACTCTATTTCCGATCGGTAACGGTGCAAGTACACTTGAGGTGAAAGGGTCTGTTGGAAGGCCTAAGACGCGTAGCGACTAAGCCTATCAAGGAGCCTCAATTTTGTCTCAGCGAAGAAATCTACCAAGCGTATTATTTGGATCGATCGCAATCTTCAGTTTGCTTCTTGTATTCTTCAGCTTCACGCCCGCATTTGGGCAAAACACCCAGCCAGCCAAACCAGCGACCCCGCCTGCAAATTTATTAGCACCCATACCCGCAGCTCCGCTTGTAACTCCACCAGCACCCGAGTACGAATTCAACGATTCCCACTTTCACTTAACTAACTACATTCAGAAGGGAATCAAGGCCAAAGAACTTCTCGAAATTATGGGGACTCAAACGGGCCGCGTTGCGATATTTGGAATACCGCTGCAGCAGACCTGGTCGTTTCAGAACTCGGGAAATTTTGCTCCGCGTTACTACACCGAAAGCGATGCGCCGCTTTACTATTACTCATTCACAGACGCTTATATTGCCAAGGTGATTGAATCGCTAACACCCGAGCAGCGAGCTCGTTTCGACCCGATGATTACCGGATTCAATCCAGCTGACATGTATGCGGTCGACCATGTGGAGCGAGTCCTACACGCATATCCTGGAGTCTTTACCGGTATCGGCGAGTTTTCGATTCATAAAGAATTTGTTTCTTCGAAAGTCGCTGGGGAGAACGCAACCTTGCAAATCCGAAGCGTCCATCCCGACCGAATCTTTTCAAGAAATACTCAAGAGAGTCGGACTTAATAGTCTTCGTTAATCTGAGCGGCGTTCCAAAGTTCTTCGAACTTGGTGGCAACGTAGGGATTGAGCGATTGGCTGTAGCCTACCGCCAGTTTGTTTACGCGAATCAAGTTCATAACGTCGGCCATATCTTGCATCCGATGTGCGGCCGTCATTCCGCTGGCTAATTTGAGCTCGATGAGTGTCTTCAGTGAAATGAACGGGAGACCCTCGGCGTTACGCTCCGATACCGATTCGGGGGTTGGGAATGCAACGGGTTTGGGAAGTCTATCTCCGGGGAAATCACCCACAATCAACGTGTCCACATTTACGTTGGTTACCACATCGCGAAAATTCTTCGATCCCCCGAATTTGTCTACCCAGCCACGTCCGATCCAGCGTTCTTTGAATCGGAGTAGGTCTTCACGACTTATGAGAATATCCACATCCGAAGTGGTTCGCTTGTGTCCGTGAGCGTTCGCAGCCATCGCCCCCGCAATTGCGAACGAGATCTGCATCTCGTTGAGCGTCTTAGATAATCGACGCATCGTTTCGTGAATCGGCGATGCTTCCATAAAAAACAGATCCGCTCGCTTGGCAACTTGAAGTATCGATTCCATTATAAATTTATTCTCAATGCGGCAAATCAACCGTCTCTTATAGATTCCTATTCGATACTAGTAACATTCAGCTTTTCCCATGCTCGAACTTTAAGCCTAGCGGCATCGAAAAGTCGTTCGTAGTTCAGCTTCTTGACTTTTTGGACCGTCTCGGGCGACATGCTATCCCAGAGGGGTTTTAGCATGACATAGTTCGTCTGGTAGCCTGTTCGACTGGCTGGAGCGACTTCATCGCTACCATAGAGGAACCGATCAGGAAAACGATCGATTAGTTTAGCTGTTGCCGCGATGCTCTCAGGAGTCGCAACAATGTACTTTGCAACTTCGTCCCACGAGATATCAAAGTAAACATGCGACAGATCTCGATCCATGAGCACCTTTTCTAAGATTCGCAAGTGTTCTGGACTTCGCTGGGCTGGGCCTGCACCTGAACCAAATGGACTTACGACTCGGCCAAGTCCTGTGTGAGCCCAGATGATTGTTGCTTTGGGATGCCGGCGAAGCAAATCGATGGTCGATTGCAAGT
>JANODQ010000351.1:0-8110 GCA_031412775.1 Pirellulaceae bacterium
CAGTCGAGCTAACGCGATAGCCATGAACAACCTTCGCAACAGCTCTTAAGTCTTCAATCCGAGCGTTCGTGCAAGAGCCAATGAAGACGCGGTTGATAGAAACATCGGTAAGTGGAACTCCGGCTTTCAGGCCCATGTACTCGAGTGCACCTGCTGTCGATTTTCTTTCGGTTTCGTCAGCGAAATCAGTTGGCGAAGGAACTTTGCTGGACACCGAAGTAACTTGGCCTGGGTTTGTTCCCCAAGTGACTTGTGGCTCAATGTCTTCACCGCGATAGACGTCAACCTTGTCATACTTTGCACCGGGATCCGATGGCAAGCTCCTCCACTTTGCAACAGCGGCATCATAGTCCTTGGGGCCGAACTCACGATCTCGCAAGTAATCAAAAGTCGTTTGATCAGGAGCGATCATTCCGGCTCGTGCACCCGCTTCGATCGACATGTTGCAAACGGTCATACGTTCTTCCATGGAAAGATTTCGAATGACTTCACCGGTGTATTCGAGCACATAGCCAGTTCCGCCAGACGTTGTCAACTTGCCGATTAGATACAGGATCAAATCCTTTGCTGTGACACCATGAGCAAGGCTTCCATCGACGCGAAGCTCATAGGTCTTGGGCAAGTACTGAAGCAAAGTTTGAGTTGCTAGAACGTGTTCCACTTCGCTGGTACCAATTCCGAACGCCAGTGCACCAAATGCCCCGTGGGTTGCAGTATGACTGTCACCGCAAACGATCGTCATGCCGGGCTGAGTGTATCCAAGCTCGGGCCCGATAATGTGTACAATCCCTTGGTTGCGATCATTGAGATCGTAAAGCCGGATGCCGAACTCTTTGCAGTTGTTGCGAAGCGTGTCGACTTGCTGACGAGAAATGGGATCAGCGATTGGTAGATGTCGATTATCCGTCGGCACGTTATGGTCGGGAGTTGCAATGGTGCGGCCGGGGCGACGGACTTTTCTACCGGCAAGTCGCAAACCTTCGAACGCCTGTGCACTCGTAACTTCATGAACTAAGTGAAGGTCGATGTAGAGGATCGTTTGCTGCTTTGGTTCGCTATGCACAACATGCTGATCCCAAATCTTTTCGAACATCGTACGAGGAGCACTCGAACCGGATATTGCCGACATAAATCATCCAACGAAAGGAGACAAATAGAAAACAAGAACAAATTTGGCCAACAGCTGTGACACTCGGCGCGGTAGCCAGGATCGCTTTAAATCGCCAATTGCCTCAGTTTAACCGAGGAGCGAAGTTTTGGAACGCAGAATTTCGGTGTTACTGATTCGCCTTGATGTCTTCAGCAAGTTCTGGGGTTGGCAGGCCAAGAGCTCCTCGGCCTTCTTGAATTCGGAATTCAACGTCCGACTCAATATCTTCGTGGTCGTATTCCCAGAACTTGGTGATGAGTTCTTTGGAGAGCGGAGCTACCGATCGAACCAGTCGCATCCCAACACTTCGAGCCGGGTCGGTGGTGTACCACCATGGGCTCAGTGGCGAATTCGGATCTTCACCTTTCCAATCTTCGTCTTGGCTGCTCATCCGGGCACCGCTTCGGCATCGCTCTGCAGCGTCTTGCCAGCCGCCACCGCGAACGACTCGTGAATCGGCTTTAGTTGGCCATTGAATCGCTTCTTGCATTGTTTTCACTCCGTCGCCAAGATTTGCGAATCCCTTTTCGGAGTAACCGTCAACTGTCCATTCCCAAACGTTTCCGTGCATATCATGGAGACCAAATGGATTCGGCTTTTTTGAACCCACGGGTGCAGCTCCATCGGGGCTGTTGCTGTCGAAATGAGCAAAATTTTCCACCTGAGATACATCGTTGCCGAACGAGTACGCTGACGTCGTATTAGCTCGCGCTGCATACTCCCACTCGGCTTCGGTTGGCAATCGGTACTGCGCACCGGTCATTCCCGAGATCCATTTGGTGTACTGCTTGGCTGCATACTGAGTCATTGTGACCGCGGGCTGTTGTGGGTCTTCGCCGAATTCGAAGGTATGTGTTGGCATGTACAGCGGGGTTGGAGCAGTAATTGCGTCAACTCGATTCGATATACTGACCTTTCGAGTCCCGCTCATTTTTTTGGAGTCTTTGAAGATGTTGTAGAGACCCATGTAGGTCTTGTATTCGCCCCAGGTTAGCTCGGTCTTGCCAACCCAAATCGGATCAATTTTAACCGATGCTTGAGGACCTTCATCGTCGGACCGACCCGCTTCATCTTCGGGAGTGCCCAGATTCACAGTTCCGCCTGGGATTGGAATCATTTCGAACGAGATCGTGGTGCCGGGGATCTGAACGCTGTAAGTAACCATGAAGCCACCATCGATGGCCACGAACGGGCCACTGGCAGGCTTCGATTTTTCGATCCCCAAAACGAGCCCAGTCGGAATTTCGGCGACGGATACGTTCCCCAACAAGATCGAAAAAGCTGCCGCGAAAGCACAATTGCAAGCAAGTATCAGAGCGAAGCGAATTCTCATAAAATAAAAAACCGATTAAATTTTTCGAAGGAAAACCTAAAACTCGCCCCTTATCGACTGAAATCGCATGTAGGGCTCAAACCAAGTTCCTGATTGTAACCTCACTTTGAAAAACGTCGAACCAGATTTATAGCTCTTGCATTGAAACGACAAGATTCTACAATTCGCACTCCATTTTGGACAAAGATGATAAAGGTCCCCTGTGTCCAAGCATTGTTTTTTGAGAGAATCGGGCAAGCCGAGTCGTTTGACGTGTCTTGCGGGCGTAGCTCAGTGGTAGAGCACAACGTTGCCAACGTTGTTGTCGTGGGTTCGATCCCCATCGCCCGCTTTCATTGTCTTCGTTGTACGACAGTGTGGTTTGCCCTTTTTCGTTGCTATGTTTTTGTTTTTTACTGGAAATTGATTGATTATGTCCACCGCAACCGAGCCCGTAGCAGCCAAACTAGAACTCGATGTACAAGTCGATAAGCCGAGTACCTGCGAACGCCATGTGGTTGTGACTGTCCCTCGCAAAGAAGTTGATCGCTACATGAAAGTGGCTTTTGACGAGCTAGGTCCGAAGGCCGAATTGCCTGGTTTCCGGGTTGGAAAAGCCCCTCGCAAGCTACTTGAAAGCAAGTTTCGCGAACAAATCACAGATCAAGTGAAGTCCAGCTTGGTAATGGATTCGCTCCAACAAGTCACCGAAAGTGGCCAATTTTCAGCGATCAGCGAACCAGACATGGACTACGGCGCCGTCGAAATCCCCAAGACTGGCGATTTTAAGTACGAATTCAAAATAGAAGTTCGTCCTGAGTTTGACACGCCCGATTGGAAAGGACTCTCGCTCACCCGCCCAGTTCATACGCTTTCCGACAAAGAAGTCGATACACAACTCGCAAAGACTCTCGTTCGATTCTCCGAAGGAATCGCAGTCGATGCCCCAGCAGAACTTGGCGACAACCTTACGGTCGACATCACTTTTGCCTTTGAAGGCAAAGAAATCGGTACAATCGAAGAAGAAAAAGTTGCCGTGCGTAAGCGACTGAGCTTCGCTGATGCTGTCTTAGAAAACTTCGGCGAAGTCGTCATCGGTGCAAAAGAAGGTGACACTGTCACTACAACTCTGAAAGTTTCTGAGACTTCAGAAAACGAAGAATATCGCGGTAAATCAGTTGATGTCGCTATTTCGATTATCGAAGTACGCCGTCAAGTCGTCGATGAATTGCGTGAGTCGGTTTTAGACCAACTCGGCTTCTCGGACCCAAGCGAACTCCGAGTCTTCGTTCGTGAAGAACTTGAAAAGCAACTTGGATACTTCCAACAACAAGAAATTCGCAAGCAAGTCACCGCAGTCCTCACCAAAGATGCTCAGTGGGACATGCCGAAGACACTCGTCGATCGACAGACGAACCGAGAACTCCAACGACGAGCGATGGAACTCCAGCGAAGCGGCTTCGGTAACGATGAGATTCGCAGCTACCTCAACGCTGGTCGTCGAAATGCTCAGGAAATGACGATCGCGGCACTTCGAGAGCACTTTGTCCTGGAGAAGATCGCAGAAGACCTAACGATAGAACCAGTTGCCGAAGAATATGAATCCGAAATCGAACTGATCGCAACGAACTCCAACTCCAGCGTTCGAAGCGTACGCGCTCGACTGGAACGAACCGGTCAAATGGATACGCTTCGTAATCAAATCATTGAGCGTCGAGTCATTGAAGCAATCGTTGCGGAAGCAAAAGTCACCGACGTTGAGGACGCATCGTTCCTCAGCGGAATTCCTGATGATGCGGCGCTAGAGTACACAGTCGCCCCAATGGCTGCCGATATTCCTGAAGCGAAATACGACAACAAGGCGTCTGATGGGCAACCAGAAGGCGCCACGGTCAAACTGCAAGCTTAGTACATTTCGCAGTCGCGCTATGAGTTAAGAAAACCCCAGAGGGGGAGTTAAGAAAACCCCAGAGGGGCGTTGGCAAGTCCTGCTTTCGCCCCTCTGGGGTTTTCAGCTAACATAATGTCTTGTTCGAAACAATTTTAGCCTTCGCAATCCGCAGAGTTTTTCTCTGCTTTTACGCAAATCCTGGTTTTGCGAACTTTGCGATGGAATGACTTGTCATCGAGTCACACAAGTGCATCACCCGCGTTGAACCCCAAGACTTAAAAGGTTGGGATCTGAAAAGGCTATGTTAGAAAAAATGCCGCCTGTTGAATTTGCTGGACGAGTGCATCGATTGCCACCGTATCTTTTTGGTCGCATTAATAACATGCTCTACCAAAAGCGACGTAATGGCCAAGACGTTATCGATCTGGGAATGGGAAACCCTTCTGATCCACCAGATCCAGCGGTCATCGCTAAACTCTCCGAAGCGGCTGCAGACGTGACGAATCATGGCTACAGCAAAAGCAACGGCATTCTGAATTTGCGGCGTGAGCTAACTAGCAAGTACCTGCGGAAGTATGGCGTTCGCTTAGACCCAGAAACGGAAGCGATCGTTTGTCTTGGTAGCAAAGAAGGCTTTTCGCACATGTGCCTCGCCTTGATGGGCCCGGGCGACACCGCGATGATCCCCGCACCGTTTTTTCCTGTCCATCAGTATGGCGTCGTACTGGCTTCTGGGAACGTCGTGGCTTTAGAAGTAGCTGATACCGAAAAGTATCTTCAGAGTATCGCTTACACATGCGAGACGTTCTACCCGCGTCCCAAAGTGTTGATCATTAACTATCCGCACAATCCATCGACGATCACTATCGAGCCCGAGTTTCACGTTGAAGTTGTCAAGCTCGCAAAGAAGTACGGCTTCTACGTGATCAGCGACTTTGCGTATGCCGACGTTGCCTTCGACGGTTATGTTCCGCCTAGCTTTTTATCGGCTCCGGGCGCGAAAGATGTCGGTGTTGAGTTTACCACGATGAGCAAGGGCTACAACATGGCCGGGTGGAGAATCGGCTTTTGTGCTGGTAACGCCGATATGGTTCGAGGCTTGGCAAGTATCAAAGGCTATTACGACTACGGCATGTTCCAAGCGATCCAAATTGCAGCTATCGTCGCTCTTCGCGACACCGAAGCAACTGTCGAACGTCAATCCAAGATCTACCAAGGCCGACGCGATGTGCTCTTGGATGGTCTGCATCGACTCGGCTGGGAAGCTGAGAAACCACGCGCGGGAATGTTTGTTTGGGCGAAGATCCCACAACCATGGCGATCGAAAATGGGCTCAATCGATTTCGCTATGCACCTGCTCGAACATGGCAACGTTGCCGTAAGCCCAGGTGCTGGTTTCGGCCCTTCAGGTGATCAGTACTTGCGAATGGCGCTTGTTGAGAACGAAAACCGCCTTCGACAAGCTGTCCGCCAAATTGGAGCATGCCTGGAAAGAACTCCCGAGCCAGTAGCGGTGTAATCCAACGTCGCGGTGGGCTGACGAATACTGAGCCGATGGCGCTAGCCACGGGTTTCGATTTTGCGACAATTTACCAGTCGCCACCCGAGCCTACGGCTCAAGAAAATCGCCTTTTTCATCAACCCAACGTATCGGTTCTTGGCTAGTTGCTTTTCGCGAGCGGCCAATCCGGGATGCCTGATTCGCTTTGCTGCTTATGAAACAAATCGTGAAATGGACGCGATGTCGATAGTGGTCGCTTTTCGTTCACCATCATCGGTCGAGTTTCCTTCCACCATTTGTCATAGGCAGTACGCATCTCGGCTACGACTTCAGGATGATCAGTGACGCAATTCTTTGTCTGCCCTGGATCTAATTGCATGTCGTAAAGAAATTTATCTTCAACGAATCGGAAGCGATCATTACGAACGCTGTATTGCTTCCACTGGAAATCATTTGGCTCGGCATTCAGTGGCCAACGACCTGCGTGATCGAAAAGATAGCGATCAGGCCACGGCGATTGATCATCGCGGAGTAGCGACAGGAAGCTTCGTCCTTCTACTTGTCTCTCAGGCAACTCCGCTCCAGCGATCTCGGCAAGCGTTGGGAAGATATCGATTTGAGATGCGATCTGATGAAGCGATTTACCTTCGGCGAGCTTCCCTTTCCAGCTGATGAAAAACGGTACTCGCACTCCGCCTTCATCCACGGACCCCTTCAAACCTTTCATGTCCGCATTGAAGGTTGTCAATTGCGTCCCATCCGAGGCAGTGCCAAGTGCTGATTTAGCCTTCCCCGGAAAGCCCGCCATTCCGTTGTCAGACATAAATATAACCACGGTGTTCTCAAGCAATCCCTTCAACTCCAACGCGTGCATCAACGTGCCAACATTGGCATCGATGTTCTCAATCATTCCATAGAAACCCGCGTGACCATCGTCGAAGCCCATGTTAGTGAATCGCTTCTTGTTTTCTGGAGGGGCAATGTACGGCGAGTGCGGTGCGTTGGTTGCCAAGTAACAAAAGAAGGGTTGCTTCTCGGTATGCTTGGAGATCATCCATTGGGTGGCCGTTTCAAAAAAAACATTTGTACAAAAGCCATGCGTTTTGACAAAGGAACCATTACGAAGAATGAATGGATCAAAATAAGTATTGTCTGGAGCGTCCGCACAACTTCCTTCGTACTTCTGTCCGATTCCGCCTGCTCCATGAATAAACGATTCGTCGAAGCCTCGCGGAGAGGGAAGGTACTCGGGTTCGTCTCCCAAGTGCCACTTCCCAAAGATACCGCTTGTGTAACCAACTTTCTTGAGCGTCTGCGGCAGGGTCGTTGCGTTGAGTGTCAATCGTTCGCGCTCGAGAATTGTATGCGTGATCCCGTTTCGCATCGGATAGCGTCCGGTCATGATTGCTGAACGCGTTGGAGCACAAGTTGGACTGACGAGAAACCGATCCATTCGAAGGCTTCGATCATACAGCGAATCAAGATTGGGCGTATTGAGCCATGGATGCCCATGTCGACCAACCGGAGCATAACCTTGATCATCGGTGATGATCAAAAGAATGTTGGGTTTGGACACTTGCTCTCGTTTGGAGTCCTCGCTTCTCAAAGCGGATCCTGAAACAAATATGCATCCACTCACAAGGAAAGCGAAAACGCATAATCGACCCAAAAAACACTTGTTCATAATCCACCTCTTCAAAGTTGCTTCATTACTTATACGAGTTGCTGAATACTTCATCGGTGTTTCACTAATCACACCTAAGCAGAGAAGTGCGTAGGCATTCTCTGGGACAAAATAGCATAGCCGAACAATTTGCTACAAGATAGCAAGCAACTTTGATCATAGACGAATGATCAATCGTTTCGTTCGTAGTGATCAGAGATCTAAGGAGCCAACGGTGCAGGCGACACGTCGTTGGATGGCTTGTAGTTTGGGCCATACTCGCTTGTAGGAAGACTTTCAGGCCGCATGCTTTTGGCTTGCGAGCGACTAACCGCCCTGGGCATGGAAGCCATAAACAACTTCGTTACCACGACAGCTCCAGCGATCGCTCCACCGGCAAGCATTATGGATGCGAGTATAAAGAGCGTAAGAAGCAGAGCTCGAGAACTCGAAGATTTAGTTTTCACTTTGTGATGGTAAGTCGATTTAAGCGATGGAGTCGCATTGACTTGCAAGGGCAACTGTGAGCCCATTGGGATCGCGGCGATCGGCTCGCCGAAGACCGAGCGTTTCCCTTTTGTCGATCTTTTTCG
>JANODQ010000352.1:0-9731 GCA_031412775.1 Pirellulaceae bacterium
GAACCGTCCGCGTTTGCGATGGTTTCCATTGTTTTGACCGCTTTTGGGCTCCATCGATTCAGGAAGCGTCAACCCGCTCGCGGTTGACACACTTCCCTTGAATATGGGTTTTGATATTCTTTGTTGAATGAGGTTAACTGATATCGTTGGCGGAGCACACTCAGCTTGTACCGCTTTCTTTGGTGTCTTCTGTTAGCGGCAGATAATTATTTCTCATTTAGCACCATAACCATACGGCCTAATATGTTCGCGAATGCCATACGTTCCTTTTTTCGGAGTGATCGCCTGGAAAGAAGCCCGCGCGGAAAAGCTTCATGGGCCTTGTGTGCGCCAGAGATGCTTGAGAATCGCTGCCTGATGACGGCCGACTTTACGTTGCTTCAAGATATCAATCCTGGGGTAGCCGACACTGCGATCGCGCCCTATGGAATGGTCGCAGTTGGCTCGACTGCGTTTTTTGCTGCCTCGTCCCCCGCAAGCGGTGTTGAATTATGGAAGTCCGATGGGACAACGGCAGGAACTGTGATGGTGAAGGATTTAATCAGCGGCTCAACCGATTCTTTTCCAAACGATCTCACGAACATCAACGGCGTACTTTACTTTTCAGCAATTAATCCAATTGGCGAACGGGATCTCTGGAAATCAGATGGAACCGATGCTGGAACAGTGATCGTAGCATCGGGAGCATTCCCAGGCACTCTATTGATTGGCGAGCCTCCGCTAATCGCAGCGATCGGGAACAATTTGTTTTTTCGCGGAGGTAATCCCACTAGCGGTGGCGAATTATGGATCTCCAATTTAACTACGGGTGTAACGAACAGGTTGGTGGATATTAACCCTGGTGTTAGGAGTTCAGATCCGGGATCGTTGACTGTGTTTAATGGCGACTTGTACTTCGCCGCCGATGACGGAACGAGCGGCCGGGAATTGTGGAGAACCAATGGCTCCACACTGGTTACGACTCGCGTGGCTGACATCTGGTCGGGAGTGGACGGTTCTGAACCGAATAACTTGAAGGTTGTTGGAAGCACATTGTATTTCGCTGCGATGGGACCATCGGAAGGGATTGAGCTTTGGGCAACCAACGGCACGACCGTCAACCTGATTCGTGATATTGTCTCTGGCGTTGATGGTTCGCTCCCTTCGAATCTAACTGAAGTCAACGGAACTTTACTCTTCGCAACGCTTTCGGCTGTGGGAGCGCCTGAGCTTTGGAAAACGGACGGGACTAGCCTTGGAACCGTACGCGTTTTTAATGGGTTTACCACTGAAGATTTTTTCTACGAGTTTGGAAGCTTTACGACGATCGGGAACTCCGCATATTTCACCGTGATTACGGACTCAATAGTACCGATACCAAGAACGATTACGCGAGCTTGGAAAAGCGACGGAACCAACCTTGGGACCGTTGAAGCAACCGAATTGACTGCGGGGATCAATGTCACCGGGCCACAGGAAATCACACGGGTCGGACCGCTGACCTACTTCTTGGGTACCTCACCCACATTTGGTAGTGAGGTTTTTGTCACCAATCAAACTCCTACAAATATCGTTCTTTCTTCCAACACCGTCGTCGAGAACTCAGTCCTAAGTACTGTGGTAGGAAATTTTTCCACGGTCGATCCCAACGCGTTTGATAGTTTTAACTACTTACTCGTTGCTGGCACTGGCAGTGATCACAATGGTTTATTCAACATCGTCGGGAACCAGTTGAGAGTCAATGGATCTATTGACTTTGAAGCAACACCATCTCTATCGATACGTGTTCGCACTACAGACAGTCTCAATCCTGCTTTGACATTCGAACGTACATTTATAATTACCGTTGTTGATCTGCCAGAAGTGCTAAGTACGGTTGTCGCGGAGAGCAACGCGGTTGGATCGCAACGCTCTGCCGTGCGATCTATTACGGTTACCTTTGACGGCCTGGTGGACATAACAGGAAATCCGTTTGAAGTTCGCCAACGTGGCGGCGCAACTCCGGTGGTGACCACCACTATCACTGCGAGCATAAACACCTTTGGGCAAACCGTGGTAATCATATCGTTCAGTGGTAGTTTAGCTCGCGCGAACGGGGCGTTGACGGACGGGAACTACCAGTTGACGATCATCGCGGCGAACATAAGACGCTCTAACACAGATTTGGATGGCGATGTAAATGGTGTTGCGGGAGGCAATTATCTATTCGGTACCGACGCAGCCGATAGGTTCTTCGCGTTTTATGGTGATGTAAACGGAGACAGAAATATTCGTGCTGTGGATATCAATTCGTTTCGGTTGACAACTGGGAGGTCTGCGGGAGACCCTCTCTACAATTCAAATCTCGACTTCGATGGTAACAATTCCATACGAGCAGCAGACACCAATGCATTCAGGATCAAAGTAGCGTCTCCATTATTGACGTTTGTATAAACGTCCTTAGTAAATTCGATCGGTTTCCCTCGATCGCGGGAAATGATTTCAGGTCGGATGATTTACAACTAGCTAGCGGCTGACATCGCTACATTTTTGCCTTTAGACTTCTGTGCCGCCGCAAACAACGCATTAATGTCGTCGATGCTCGCGACGAGTGACTCCTCGGCCGCTTCCTCCTCAACCACTTTCTCCACGACCACTTTCTCCACTACGTTAGTCTCGACTTTTGTTGCGGGTTCTGGAGACTGAGGCTCAGGAGCCGGTTTTTCGATGTCCTCGGCTGCTTTGGGTTTTTTGGTGCTTGCAAACAACGATGCAATATCATCCGCGGATGCCTTGCTATCGAGACTACCGGCGACTTTTTGGTTGGTAGTTGTCTCGTTCGATTCCGATAACGGTTGGGAGCTCGAGGGCTCTTCCACAGGAGTGTACGCAGGCTTTTTGGGTTTCGCCTTCTGAGCCGCAAAGAGCGCTGCAATATCGTCGCCAGATGCTTTTCCATTACTTGCAGGTGCTGGCGTCGAAGGCTTCGATTCTTCAGCCGGTTCGGGCAGAGTTGCTTTTGGTTTGCTTTTCTGAGCTGCAAAGAGCGCTGCAATATCGTCGACGGAAGCTTTTTTATCACCGGCTGTTACGAGCGTTGCTTTGCTATCATCAGTTGCCGCTTTGGTAGCTGTGGCTTTGGGTTTACTCTTTTGTGCAGCAAACATGGCTGCGATGTCGTCGCCAGAGGCCTTGCCTTCGCTGCTGACAGCAGGCGAAGCGTTTTGCACCTCTGGTGATGCGTCGGAAGCAGGTGTAGTCGCTTTAGGTTTGCTTTTTTGAGCGGCAAACAATGCGGCTATGTCGTCACTTGAAGCCGCCGCTTCTCCCGCAACGGGGGGCGCTTCTATAGAGGTGGATTGTGCTTTTGCACGGCTCTCTGTTGGCTCGGATTTAGCCAGACTATCGATCGCAACTGGGTCTACAACTGGGGCTACGATTGGCGACTGGATCTGCGGCTTGATAGAAGTAGGGCCGCTTTCTCCGCGTGTTTGGTTTCCACCGCTAGTGATCGCCGCAGCCACCAGTTCTTCCAGCCGCTCCCATACTCCATCTACGAGACGACAATCCTGATCAAAATCTTCGCTTTTGACTTCTGTTGTTCCTATCGATATGGTCGTCTCGATTTCGGCTTCGCCTACAATAATCGGTTGGCCTGCGATAGAGAGACGTGTTTCGTCTAACAGTTCGCATGCGCTTCGCGAAGGAACTCCGAATACCACGACTGCAAACGTGTGCTCACTAAAACGAACAACAAGTCCATGAACATTCAATTGGCTGTTAAGCTGATTGCCCACTTCTCGAAGTAATCGATCGCAAGTAATCGCTCCGTGTTTATTCACCAGTTCGGACCAATTATCTACGGCTATCATCGACATCTGGATTGACAATCCAAGCTGTACTTGAAGCGAACGCGTCGTTTCTAGAAATCGATTCAGCGAATCAACTACAGGAAGACGCGTTATCGCATCTTGGTTTGGCTCGAAAAAAAGCGGTAGTAAATCGGAAAGCGACGTCGCAATTTGACGTCGAATATCGCTGAGGTGCCAACTGCTAACTGATAAATGATTAAAAAATTGTTTTGATGCCGCATCAAAGGCAAGCAGTCGCAAGGTCTGCAATGAATCTTGAATTGGTTCAAGCGATTCGACTGCACCACTATGGTTGGTTGCCGCCGAATTCGAAACGCCGCCTTTACTGCCGTGCTTGCTTGGATAGGCGACCGAAATGATCAGCAAAACAGCAGTCACTTCTGCGGCTAATGCTAAGTACTCGATCATAAGATAAAACCCTCGGGCGAAATTGACGACGACGAAGGTTAGTACATTAACTTTTGGACAATGAGAATCGTCTGTAAAAGAAATTGTCAAACAGCAACACGAATGCAGGTCGTACCGGCTGTGTCGATTAGGGGGCGGTCAGTCGTCCGCGTCGAGCGTAATCTTGTCGACCACTCGTCGCATTTGATCATCCAGAGCGTCTGCTCCAAGAGAACAGCGTAAATCAATTTGTACAGCCCATAGCGGAACATTCCCAATTTGGTCTACTTCCAACTTTGCAAGATCCTTACCTGTGCAAAGAAATAGTTCGGGGCTCGTTTGGCACTTCGCAAGAATGCGTTCGATGTCCGCAGATGCATAAGCATGATGGTCCAGGAACGCGATTGAATCCACGACCTCCGCTCCACACTTACGGACCGTCTCAAAGAATGCTTCTGGATTACCAATTCCACAGAAGGCGAGTACTTTTTTTCCGACCAGGCTTTCCGTGGGCTTAAGCGTTCCCGATGAATTGATCAAGGTTGTTGCTTGATGGTTCGCCTCTACCCAAGTCGCTCGAGGTGCAAAACGCTGCACCGTAAGCCGAGTATCAGCGACTTGCTGGCGTGTCACCAAATCACTGCGTGTCAGGACCACGACATCCGCGCGACGCAGCGATCGGACGCTTTCGCGGAGCATTCCCCGAGGTAGCATGTATCCGAGTCCAAATGGTTGAGTTGCATCTAATAAGACGATCTCTAAATCGCGATGAAGCCGCCTATGTTGAAATCCATCGTCCATAATAAGGACTTGCATGTCGAGCTCTTCTTGGGCAACTACCGCAGCGGCATATCGATTTGGATTTTGAAGATGAGGCACATCCGGAAGACGCTTCTCGATCTCCTTGGCTTCATCATTGACTCCATCACGACCCGCACCGTAGCCGCGTGAGATGATCGCAACACGAAAGTTGCGATCGCGAAACCATTTCGCAAGTAAGGCGACCGTCGGCGACTTTCCAGTGCCACCCACAGTCAAATTGCCAACCGAGATGATAGGGATCTCTACTCGATAAATTTTTTTCCAACCGCGATCATAAAGATAATTGCGAATCGTCATCGCGAGCCTATAAAACTGGCTTATCAGGAACAAAAGAGCTCGCAATACATCCGTGACAACTCCAACACTTTCTTGTCGAACTAATTTACCCCACCGCTCAATCATTTGCGTTCCATCTGTTCTGTGACCAAGAGCGGTTGCGCCTTGCGAGTGTCGCTTCGATACTCACTCCTTACGAATTCGCAATACGGCTTTGACGCATCTTTTCCCGAGCCCGAGATAGATACGGCCCGATGCTATTCTCAGCCAGCCCCATCTTCGAACTAATATCGCGATAGTTCATCCCATCCAGATAGTACATCCGAACGGCCGCTGCCTCGTCGCCCGACAGAGAGGATAGTGCAGCTTCAATCTCCTCGCGGCTCTCCATGGCTGACTGTGCCGGCTCAATGCCAGAGTTATTCGACTTCCCTTCGAACTGCTCCAGTGACTCCTTTACAACCAAAAGCTCTCGACGTCGCGACTTCTTGGCCTGAGCCAATCGCCGAGAAATAATTCTTCGTGCAACAACCGTTAGATAGGTCGCCAATGAACTCTGGAGTCGAAAACGGCGGAGTACAGCAAAGTCGTTGTCGACTATCTCAAAGAAAACATCCGATACCAGCTCCTCAGCGACCTTCGCGTCAATTGTGACCGATCGTGAACGCGCCGTATGATTTGCAATGCAGTAAACTAAGCCAGCAAACCTTTCAACGAAATCCTCCCAACCGCCCGAAGAACGGGCCAAACAACGTTGTAGAAGTTCACGATCAACGTTCGATAACAAGTGAGGAAGTTGCCTTGATGAGTCGCTATTATAAAGTCAATTGCCTATATTAAGTGGCAAAGGCTAGCGTATCAAGCATATTCTCGTCGCTTGACACCCTATCCTGGCCAGCCTAGATTGCCGTAGCGGAATTTGTGCGGTTTAAGCAGGATACCCCAAGCGAAATTAGGATTCAAAAACGAATCCCAAAGGCGAATTTCCTAAGAATGAAAATTGGAAACGGCACGGCGGCGGTCCGCTAAAGCGGTTTATTTACAGAAATTTTTTTGAAAGGCAGATAAGTATGACTCATGTCGTAACACAACCCTGTGTCGGTTGCCGATATACAGATTGCGTTGTGGTTTGTCCCGTAGAATGTTTCTACGAGGGCGAGAAGATGCTTTATATCCATCCTGATGAGTGCATCGACTGCGAAGCATGCGTTCCAGAATGCCCCGTTGAAGCAATTTTTCACGAAGATAACGTGCCGGACGAATGGAAGAGCTACGTCGAACTTAACGCAGAAAAAGCTCCCGAATCGAAGGTGATTACCGAGAAGAAGAAGCCTTTGGCGGAGTAATTCGCGACAATTGACGATGGATATCGGTCAACAAAAATCCGATATCCATCGGAAAACAATGCTATCAGAACTCTATCGAGTTCTGTCTTTCACGTAGCGAAAGACTACTATGCTCATTTCACAACCCAGAAACGAAATGCGATAGTTACTTGTCACCCGATACTAAGCGACGATATTTTGAATCGTGATTCGGGTGTACTTTTGGCGGTGACCCGTTCGCTTGTCGTAGTTCTTTCGACGGCGAAACTTCTGAATGTAGACTTTCTCACCCTTTTCGAGGCCAACAACCGAAGCGGTAACTTTGGCTCCGGAAACCGTTGGAGCACCCAACTTCAATGCGCCTTCGTTACTGATCGCCAAAACGCGATCAAATTCGATACTGTCGCCGGTTTCCAGCGTATCGCGGAAATCAATATCGACTACTTGGCCTTCTTGGACTTTGTATTGACGACCGCCGTCAGTGAATATTGCGTACATGAGAACATCAACAAAATAAGGGTGTTTAAATTCAGGGAGGGAAAGTTTAGGCGTTCTTGCCTCGGTCGTCGAGTCCAAATCTGGGCTTTTGTAACGACCTAGCCCCGCTAGGATGGAGGCAAAGTAATTGTGGGTTTCCAGGTTTAAGACCTTCGTGAGTAGTAATGCCTTATTTCACGCGTGAAATGGCTGCTCCCGGTAACGCCACACCCAAATTTTGAACCTGCACACTTGTTGCAACCAGATAACGCAGACCAAGTAAACTCAGCTAACGCGACGCGCCGGCTAGCGGTAAGAAGTGCCCACGCCACCACTTGCTTGCGGTGCGTGTTAAGCGGGATTTCATTGCTACAAGACAATTTTGGATTCGAAATAGTGCAGTCAAAAAAACAAGGCAGCTAGCGTCGTCTATCCTAAATTAGCAAATCGCACGCAATTCGTGTAGGTAAATTTCCATCCATTTCAAGCAAAGCACGGTGTTTGTGGCCAATTTGAATCCCCCGCAAGCTGAAGCAGTGAACACTCTCTCTGGTCCGCTGCTTGTTTTAGCAGGAGCTGGAACCGGGAAAACGCGTGTCGTCACCTATCGCGTCGCCAATCTGATTAAGCATGGAATTCGTCCGGACAGAATTCTTGCCGTGACGTTTACCAACAAAGCTTCCCAGGAAATGCAGGAGCGAATTGGGCTTCAGTTGAAAATTCCAAAACGGTCCAAACGAGGTCAATCCCCTGTCCCACGACCGCAGATTGGAACTTTCCACAGCACGTGCGTTCAGATCCTCAAACGGCATGCACGGGTTTTAGGTTACCCCGAAAAGTTTGCAATTTACGATCGAAGTGACCAGGAAAGTGTCGCTCGCGGTGTATTGCGAGAACTGAAGATCCACGACACGGTTCTGAAGCCGGGTGACTTTTTGTCGATCGTTGGCCGCTGGAAGAATGCGGGAATCACCCCGTCGATGGCCCTGGGCGAGGCCAAGACTGATAAAGAGCACTTGGCAACCAGTGGCTACTTGCGATATCAAAAGGCTCTTAAACTTTCCGGAGCTTTCGACTTCGACGACCTTCTTTTGTGCACAGAGCAATTGCTCACCGAACATCAAGAGGTCCGAATCGCCGAATCAAAACGGTTCGATCATGTCCTTGTCGATGAATACCAAGACACAAACGGAAGCCAATATCGAATCATTCGCGCAATTGCGCAAGACCATCGCAATCTTTGTGTGGTAGGAGATGACGATCAATCCATCTACGGTTGGCGTGGCGCTGAAGTCAAACACATTCTTAACTTCAAACACGACTGGCCCGATGCAACGGTCGTACGACTCGAAGACAACTACCGGTCGACGGCTGCAATCTTAGCGACTGCGAATAACTTGATTGTTTTCAACAAGCACCGACACGGGAAAGTGCTGCGGGCCGCTCGACCCAACGGAACGCCACCGCGCGTGCTGCAATTCCCCGGCGAGAATGAAGAAGCTCAAGAAGTAGTTCAAGAGATTGCTCGCAAGATTGGATCGCGATCTGGAGCAGAACAAGACGATGCACCGAAAGCTCAATTCGGTGACTTTGCGATTCTTTTTCGCACCAACGAACAGCCGCGAGTCTTTGAAACCGAATTGCGACGCGCGAAGCTCCCTTACACGCTCACAGGAGCTCAATCGTTCTTCGATCGTAAAGAAGTCAGAGACCTTTTGTCTTACTTGAAATGGATCGATACACCTCAAGATGAAGTCTCATTGCTGCGGATTATCAACACGCCCGCGCGAGGCTTGGGTGCCAAGAGTGTCGAGGCGCTAATTTCGACCGCTGTAGAAGCGGGTAAAACGGTGTGGGATGTTCAAAAAGACGGAGTCGATCTTTCGCAACTACCGCCGGCGGCTGTTAAAGGGATTGAAAGCTTGCGAGCTCTTCATACCACATATCAATCGCTCTACGCCAATGGCTGCGACCTTTATCAAACGACACAGCAACTGATCAAACACTTGCGATACGAGGAAGAGGTCTCGCGTTACTATCCAGATCCCGATGAACAGTCGATGCGGTTGGCAACGATACAAGAGCTGTTGAACGCGATCGCCGCCTATGGTCAAGAGCATGAAGACGAAGCAACCCTCTCCGGCTTTCTTTCTGAAGTAACTCTGGGCGGTCGAGAATTCGGGTCTCCTAAAGAGAAGGAAATGCAACGCAATGCGATCGCCTTGATGACGCTTCATAGCGCGAAGGGTCTTGAGTTTCCCTACGTGTACATGGTCGGCATGGAAGAAGGTTTACTACCGCACAGACGCAGTGTCGCCGACGCGGGTGATGCGATCGATGAAGAGCGAAGGCTTTGCTATGTCGGAGTCACTCGAGCTCAAGAAGAACTCACTCTCACGATGGCACAAGCTCGTTTCAAATGGGGTAAAGAACGCCCAACTTTTCCAAGCCGCTTCCTCTATGAACTAACCGGCCAAGCGGACCATCCAAACAAAGCAAAATCAATCCGAGGCTCGATGGCCGAGTTCAGTAACGCTGGCTCGATGGTAAAAACACCACAGGAAAAAAACACAGCTCGCGGCAAGTCGATATCCAAGAAGCCAAGCACTCCAAC